>NZ_JBSGJR010000222.1:0-9902 GCF_053605645.1 Micromonospora sp. NPDC003776 | reverse complement strand
GCCAGACACAAGCCTGACCAGTCCGGGGTAATAAATCAATTTGGCACTGGCTTATCAAGCACCCTGTTGAGTTCTCAAAGAACAACCACACACCAGCCAGAAGCTCTACACCGTAGAACCCCCGTCCGGGGCAACCTCTCCAACTTACCCGGTCCGACTTCCGCTGTCAACCTCGTGTCCGAGGTGATCAGCTTGGTCAGTCCGACCCACGCTGGCGCACACCGTATCCGGTGGTCGCTGCTGTCGTGGATTCCGGCGGACCGGCCGGCGCCGCTCTCGCGGCCACCCGCCCGGCTCCCTGCCGGCTTTCGAACTCTACCCGGTCGGCTCCGCGATCGCAACTCCGTCTTTCTCGGAGTGTCTCGCACCGCCCGGATCCTCAGTCTGGCTCGGCGTTTCCGCCACCAGCCTGGCGCCCGTTCTCGGCCGGTTTGCCCGGCCTCCCGCGTGCAGAGAGAAAGTTACGCGGACGCCGGCGAGAAGGCAAATCAATGATCGTCACTACTGCGGGAGCGCTGCCCGACGGACTCCGGCGGGCGAAATCACCGATCGAAGGGGGCCACCGCGAGCCGGCACGTGCCAGAGTGTTCGGCATGGATGACGTGTCCCGGCTCCCGGCGCCGACCACGCTCGCCGAGGAAGCCCTGCTCGGCCTGCTGCTGCCGTTCTGGCAGCTGGTCATCGGGGCCTTCGTGCTCGTCGTCGTCCTGCTGTCGCTCCGTCGCCTGGCCCAGCGCGGGCCCTCCCGGATGACCACCGCCCTGGTGATCACCGCCCTGGCGATCGTCGGTTTCACCGTGGTGGGTGTGTTGCTGGAGAGCTGACCGGCTCAGAGCCGACGGTTGGCCAGGCTGGGCAGCTCGGCGCGAATGGTCCGCAGCCGGTCCAGGTCCAGGTCGGTGACGGCCAGTCCCGGTCCGTCCGCGACCTGGCTGAGCACCGTCCCCCACGGGTCCACCACCATGCTGCGGCCGAAGCAGGTCCGCGCCGGCTCGTGGTCGCCGGTCTGGCCGGCGGCCGCGACGTAACACTGGTTCTCGATCGCCCGAGCCCGGAGCAGGACCTCCCAGTGGTCCCGGCCGGTGTGCATCATGAACGCGGCGGGCACCACCAGTAGCTCGGCGCCACCGTCCGTGGCGAGGCGCCGGTACAGCTCGGGGAAGCGCAGGTCGTAGCAGATCGAGAGGCCGACCCGCAGGCCCTCGACGTCGACCACCACCGGCTGGTCGCCCGGCGCGACCGTGGCCGACTCCCGGTACGACACCCGGCCCGGGATCTCCACGTCGTACAGGTGGATCTTGCGGTAACCGGCGGCGAGCGCGCCGGTGCGGTCGAAGACCAGCGAGGTGTTCCAGGTGTGCGCGGGATCCGGGCCGGCCTCGTGGAACGACCCGGCGATCACCCAGATGCCGAGCCGTCGGGCGACATCGGCGAAGAAGGTGCCGACCACACCGTCGACCGGTTCGGCCGGCGGCATCCGCTCGCCCGGGCCCAGGTAGTCGACGTACTCGGGAAGGACGGCGAGGTCGGCGCCGGCCGCCGCGGCCCTGACCAGCAGGGCCTCGGCGGCGGCCAGGTTCGCCTTCCGGTCGTCGCGGGCGTTGAGCTGGCAGACGGCGACGCGCATGGGGCTCAGCGTACGGGCGGGGGGCCGACCGGCGACAGGGCTCAGACGCTCGCCAGCACGAGCGCGCCGGCGGCGAAGCCGAGGCCGGCCAGCTGGACCGGCCGGAGTCGTTCCCGGTCGACGCCGAGCGCGAGCAGCACGGTGCTCGCCGGATAGAGCGAGGCGATGGCGGCGACGATGCTCAGGTGGCCCCGGGCGGCGGCGGCCAGGTAGAGCGCGTTCGCCGCGGAGTCCAGCAGGCCGGCGGCCGCGGCCCAGCCGAGCACCCGCCGGTCCAGCCGCAGGCCGGCCCCGGTACGCGCGGCGATGGCCAGCCCGAAGGCGATCGAGCTGACCCGGACGGCGAGCACCGGCCACATGCCGGCGCCCTCATCGGCCTGGCCGAGCAGGGCGAAGAAGACGCCGAAGAGCAGGCCCGCACCGAGGGCGGTGCCGAGCACCCGCCTCGACACCCGACCGGAGACGCCGCCCTCGCCGAGGCTGACCAGGGCGATGGCCACCACCGCGAGGCCCGCGCCGCAGAGGGCAAGGGTGCCCGGGGAGTGAGCGGTGAAGAGCCCGGCGACGATCGGCACCACCGCCGCGGTGATCGCGGTGACCGGCGCGACGACGGCCATCATGCCCGCCGAGAGGGCGCGGTAGAGCAGCATCACGCCGCCGGCGCCGGCCACCCCGGCGAGGAGTCCCCAGCCCAGGTCGAGCGGTCGGGGCGTGCCGGGGACCAACAGCACGAGCGCCACCAGCAACGGCACGCTGAGTAACTGCGAGACGACGGTGACGGCGATCGGGTCGGCCCGCCGGGACGCCTTGCCGCCGGAGAAGTCGGCCGTGCCGAACGCGACCGCGGAGACCGCCGCGAGCACAATGGGGAACATCAGGCAGTCGTACCACAATATTGACCGCGAAGGATAGTGTGATGACCGACGCCGGAACCGGGCGGGTAGGTGCGGTGACGTCCGCCGTCGCCCGGCAGGTGCACGAGCTGCGGGCCGCCCGCGGCTGGTCCTTCGAGGAACTGGCCGGCCGGTCCGGAGTCAGCAAAGGCATGCTGGTGCAGATCGAGGCGGCGCGGACCAACCCGAGCATCGGCACGCTCTGCCGGGTCGCCGACGCCTTCGGGGTCAGCATCGCCCGGCTGCTGGAGCCCGCCGAGGAACGCACCGTACGGATCTCCGCGAGCGACGCGGCCCCCGTGCTCTGGCGGGGCGACCGCGGCGGCGCGGCCCGGCTGCTCAACGGCCTCGGCGAACCCGACCTGGTGGAGCTCTGGGACTGGCGGCTCGAGCCCGGCGAGGCGCACAGCTCCCCCGACCATCCGCGCGGCACGCGGGAGATCCTGCACGTGCTCGCCGGGGCGGCCACCGTCACCGTGGACGGCGTCGACCACGACGTACGAGCCGGGGAGACGATCGAGTTCCTCGCCGACCGGGAGCACGGCTACCGTACGGCGGGTACGGAGACGCTGCGACTGGTGATGGTGGTGGTCACCCCGTCGGGCGAGTGGGACCGGCGGACCCGTTCACGCGGACCGCGCCCGAGCTGAGCCCGGGCGCGGTCGGCACGAGAGTCAGGCCGACTTCTCCTCGCGGTCCCGGCGAGCCCGGCGACCGGTGAACTCGCGCGGCACGATCGTCGGGTTCACGTTCTCCAGGACGACCTCGCGGGTGATCAGCACCCGGGCGGCGTCGGGGTTGCTCGGCACCTCGTACATCACGGAGAGCAGGACCTCTTCCATGATCGCCCGCAGCCCACGGGCGCCGGTGCCGCGGAGCATAGCCTGGTCGGCGATGGCCTCCAGCGCGGGCTGCTCGAACTCCAGCTCGACGCCGTCCAGCTCGAAGAGGCGCTGATACTGCCGGACCAGGGCGTTGCGCGGCTCGGTGAGGATGCGCACCAGCGCGGTGCGGTCGAGGCTGCGCACGTTGGTGATCACGGGAAGCCGGCCGATGAACTCGGGGATCAGGCCGAACTTGAGCATGTCCTCCGGCATGACCTGGCTGAAGATGTCGTCGGTCGACCGCTCCGAGACCGACCGGAGCCGGGCGCCGAAGCCGGTGCCGCCGGACCCGGTGCGGGCCTCGATGATCTGGTCGAGGCCGGCGAAGGCGCCACCGCAGATGAACAGCACGTTGGTGGTGTCGATCTGGATGAACTCCTGGTGCGGGTGCTTGCGCCCGCCCTGCGGCGGGACGTTGGCCACCGTGCCCTCGAGCATCTTCAGCAGCGCTTGCTGCACGCCCTCGCCGGAGACGTCCCGGGTGATCGACGGGTTCTCCGACTTACGGGCGATCTTGTCGACCTCGTCGATGTAGATGATCCCGGTCTCGGCGCGCTTGATGTCGTAGTCGGCCGCCTGGATCAGCTTGAGGAGGATGTTCTCCACGTCCTCGCCCACGTACCCCGCCTCGGTGAGCGCGGTGGCGTCCGCGATGGCGAACGGGACGTTGAGCATCCGGGCCAGGGTCTGCGCCAGGTGGGTCTTGCCGCAGCCGGTGGGGCCGAGCAGCAGGATGTTGGACTTGGCCAGTTCGACCCCGTCGTTACCGGAACCCGGGGCGCCGGCCGACTCGGCCTGGATCCGCTTGTAGTGGTTGTAGACCGCGACGGCGAGCGCCTTCTTGGCCTGCTCCTGGCCGACGACGTAGTTGTCGAGGAACTGGCAGATCTCCATCGGCTTGGGAAGCTCTTCCCACTTCACCTCGCCGGACTCGGCCAGCTCCTCTTCGATGATCTCGTTGCAGAGATCGATGCACTCGTCGCAGATGTAGACGCCGGGGCCTGCGATGAGTTTCTTGACCTGCTTCTGCGACTTGCCGCAGAAGGAGCACTTCAGTAGGTCGCCGCCGTCACCGATCCGTGCCACCTACGTTCTCCCTGCACTCGTCGGCCGGAACGCCGGCCCTGACCTGCGGGCGCCGGGCGCCCGTCCGTCCTGTCGTCCCACCCTGCCGGTCCGACCCAGCGAAGCGGTACAGACCCGACGTTACCCGCTGGCGGGAGTTTCTCCGACCCCCAAAGCGGGTGTGTCAGAGGTCGGCCGGGAACCGCGCCCCGGCCGACCTCCGACCTCCGCAGTGCTCAGCTCGCGGCGTGGGCCGCGAGGAGACCCTTCTTGCGGCTGGTCAGAATGGTGTCGACCAGCCCGTACTCCTTGGACTCCTCGGCCGTCATGATCTTGTCACGGTCGATGTCCTTGCGGACCTGCTCGACCGGGCGGTTGCAGTGCTGGGAGAGCATCGTCTCCAGCTGGGTCCGCATCCGCAGGATCTCCCGGGCCTGGATCTCGATGTCCGAGCCCTGCCCGTAGCCGCCCTCGGTGGCCGGCTGGTGGATGATGATCCGGGAGTTGGGCAGCGCCATGCGCTTGCCCGGCGTGCCCGCGGAGAGCAGCACGGCCGCCGCGCTGGCCGCCTGCCCGAGGCAGACGGTCTGGATGTCCGGACGGACGTACTGCATGGTGTCGTAGATCGCCGTCATGGCGGTGAACGAACCGCCCGGCGAGTTGATGTACATGATGATGTCGCGGTCCGGGTCGGTGCCCTCGAGCGTCAGCAGCTGGGCCATCACGTCGTTGGCCGAGGCGTCGTCCACTTGGACGCCGAGGAAGATGATCCGGTCCTCGAAGAGCTTGTTGTACGGGTTGGACTCCTTCATCCCGTACGACGTGCGCTCGACGAACGACGGCAGAACGTAGCGGTTGTGCACGGCCGCGAACTGGGGCGGCAGGCTCAGGTCGGTCATCGTCAGCTCCTCGGTCAGCTCAGGGTCCCGGCGCCTTCCGGAACCTGAGCGGCTCCGGTGATCACCTTGTCGATGAAGCCGTAGTCCATGGCCTCCTGGGCGGTGAACCAGCGGTCGCGGTCCGAGTCCGACTCGATCTCCGCGGCGCTCCGGCCGGTGTGGTGCGCGACCCGCTCCTGGAACATCCGCTTGGTGTACAGCATCTGCTCGGCCTGGATCGCGATGTCGGCGGCCGTGCCGCCCATGCCGCCCGAGGGCTGGTGCATCATGATCCGCGCGTGCGGCAGGGCGTAGCGCTTGCCCTTGGTGCCCGCGCAGAGCAGCAGCTGGCCCATGGAGGCCGCCATGCCCATCGCCACGGTCGACACGTCGTTGTCGATGAACTGCATCGTGTCGTAGATCGCCATGCCGGAGTAGACCGAGCCACCCGGTGAGTTGATCCAGAGGTTGATGTCGCGGTCCGGGTCCTCCGCCGCGAGCAGCAGGAGCTGCGCGCAGATGCGGTTGGCGACCTGGTCGGTCACCTCGCTGCCCAGGAAGATGATCCGCTCCTTGAGCAACCGGTTGTAGACCGAGTCGTCGAGGTTGCCAATGGTGTCGCCACCTCGGGCATCGATCGCCCGCAGCGGCTTCGCTGGGATGTGCATGTCGGTCATGGCAGCCCTTCGCTCTCCGTACCGTCCTACCCGACACTAACCGCTCAGCCGGGGGGCGTACTCCCGGTCGGGGCACTGTTCGCTCTCAGCGCAGTCACCCTCGGGGCGTACCCGGAAAAGGATTTCGGCCGCCGCCCGACGCGCAGCGCGGGACGGCGGCCGACACCCGATGATCAGTGCTCGTGGTTGTGCTCGGCCTCGTTCTGGGCCCGCAGCGCGTCGAGGGTGACCTCGTTGCCCGCCGAGTCCTTGATCTTGACCTTCTCCATCACCGAGGCGAGCGCCTTGCCCCGGCGGACGTCGCCGAAGACGGCCGCGGCGGCACCCGAGCGGACCAGCTGGTCGTAGTACTGCTGGGGGGCCATGCCGGCGCGCTGCGCGCGGTGCACGATCTCGTGGCCGAACTCGTCGTCGGAGACCTGCACGTCCTCGGCGTCGGCGAGGGTGTCCAGCAGGAGCTGGATCTTGACCCCGTCGGTCGCCGCCTCGGTCAGCTCGGCGTCGATCTGCTCCTCGGTCTTCTCCTCGGCGGCGAGGTACTCCTCCAGCGAGGCGCCGATCCGCTCCAGCTGGTCGACCATCGCGGCCTTGCGGCTCTCGACCTCCTCCTTGACGACACCCTCGGGCGCCGGCACCTCGGCGGCGGCGACCATCTGCTCGAGGGCCTTGTCACGGGCGGCGTAGATCTGCTCGACCTGCTTGCCGCGGGTGACCCGCTCGCGCAGGTCGTTGCGGAGCTCCTCGATCGTGTCGAACTCGCTCGCCAGCTGGGCGAAGTCGTCGTTGAGCTCGGGCAGCTCCTTCTCCTTGACCGTGCGGACGGTCACCGCCACGTCGGCGTCCCGGCCGGCGAAGTCGCCGCCGACCAGCTGGGTGGAGAAGGTGGTGCTGTCGCCGGCGGCCAGGCCGACCACGGCCTCGTCCAGCCCCGGCAGGAGCTGCTTGCTGCCCACCTCGTGCGAGATGTTGCTCGCCTGCCCGCCGGGCACGTCCTCGCCGTCGACGGTGGCGTTCAGGTCGATCTGGACGTAGTCGCCTTCCTGCGCGGCCCGCTCCACGGTCTTCAGCGTGGCGAACCGCTCGCGCAGGCTGTTGACCTGCTCGTCGATCTCGCTGTCGGCGACCTGGATCTCGTCGACGGTCACCTCGATGGTGGCCGGGTCCGGCAGGGTGATCTCCGGACGGACGTCGACCTCGGCGGTGAAGTTCAGCGAGTCACCGTCGTTGAACTCGGTGATCTCGACCTCGGGACGGCCGAGCGTCTTCAGGTCGTGCTCGCGGACCGCGGCGAGGATGTTCTGCGGGATCGCCTCCTGCACCGCCTCGTTGAGGACGGTGCCCCGGCCCACCCGCTGGTCGATGACCGCGGCGGGAACCTTGCCCCGGCGGAAGCCGGGAACCTGGACCTGCTGGCCGATCTCCCGGTACGCCTTCTTGAGGCTCGGCTCGAGCTCGACGAACGGCACCTCGATGGCGAGCCGCACGCGCGTCGGGCTCAGAGTCTCGACGGTGCTCTTCACAGGCGTACTCCTTGCGGATCTTGGTATTGAAGTCTGGGCGTGATTGCGCGCATCGAGTGTAGGCGAGCCGACCTGCTGCATCGGCAGCGCCCGGGTACCGCGCGGAAATCGGCGGTCCCGGGACAGGCCGGTCGCGAACGACAGTCGGGGTGGCGGGATTTGAACCCACGGCCCCTCGCTCCCAAAGCGAGTGCGCTACCAAGCTGCGCCACACCCCGTGGCGACGAGAAGTGTATGCCGTCGGCGCCCCCGGCACGGTCACCGGCCCGCCCCGCGCCGGGCGAGAGGGCGCCCGCGCCCCGGCCGGAGGCCACACTTTCAGGGAAAGTGTGGCCTCCGGGCGCGAAGAGGGGCCTCTTTCCGGGAAGTTGTGCGGATCATGCGGGCGCGACGCGGGTACGGGGCCGCGCGTCCGCTTCCGGGATTCGGTAGGCTGTCTCGCGCGCCCCGCGACAGCGGGGCGAACGCGGGCGTAGCTCAATGGCAGAGCTTCAGTCTTCCAAACTGACGGTGCGGGTTCGATTCCCGTCGCCCGCTCCACACCCGAAGGCCCGGGCAGACCGCCTGATCGCGGCACCTGGGCCACCCCGCCTCTCCCCCATGCGGCATCTTGCGGGCCATCCGCTTGCCATTCGCCGGCCCTCCCTGCCGATGCGGCGGTCCGTCGCGGGCCCTCTGGACACGACGACTGGCACCGCCAGGCCCGGGAAATCCAGGCACAGCGCGGTACCCTCGCGGCGTCGTCCTCTGCCAGACACTCGGAAAGTGTTGCGATATGACCGGGCCGCCCCCTGTCGCACTGGTGTCGATCCTCGTCCTGCTCGCCGTACTTGGCGTTGACGTATGGGTCTACGCGGATGCGAAGGAGCGACAGCGGAGCGGGAACCCGGTCTCGGTTTCGCTCGCGTCCTTCCGCGTCCAGACCCCCGAGGCATGGTTCCTGGGCTGTTTGATCTTGTGGGTCGTGTTCGTCCCGCTCTACCTGACCGCGACCGGACGCAATCCCTTTGCTCGCAGCGGCGGTTGAGAGACGAGCTCCCGCTGGCCGCCGCGCACGCTCTCGCGCCGGAGATCGACGCGCGGCGGGGGCTGCGTACGATGCGGGGCCGGGCATCCCCTCGTCGGGTGGAGGTGGGCACGGATGTCAGGCCAGCAGGACGGCTTCGCCCTCGGCGTCGACCTCGGCACCTCGAACACCGTGGCCGTGCTGCGCTGGCCGGACGGACGGACCCGCCCGCTGCTGGTGGACGGGCACCCGATCGTCCCGTCCGGGGTCTACGCCGACACCGAGGGACGGCTGCACGTCGGGCGGGACGCCCAGCGGCTGGCCCAGGCGGATCCGACCCGGTACGAGGCGAACCCGAAGCGCCGGGTCGACGAGGAGACGGTCGAGCTGGGCGGACGGGCGTACCGGCCGGCGGAGCTGCTGGCGGCGACGCTGCGGGCGCTGGCCGAAGCCGCGGTGGCCGCCGTGGGTTTCCTCCCGCCGGCGGTGGTCACCCATCCCGCGGCCTGGACGGCGCCGCGCCGGCAGGTGCTGCACGACGCGCTGGAGCTGGCCGGCTGGCCCTCAGCCGCCGAGCACACCCTGTCCGGACCGATCGCGCCCGGCACCCGCCTGCTGCGCGAGCCGGTGGCCGCGGCCCGCTACTACACCCAGGTGCTGCGCCGGCCGGTGCCGGTGGGCGGCTCGATCGCGGTCTTCGACTTCGGCGGCGGCACCCTGGACGTGGCGGTGCTGCGCAACGAGGGCGCCGACCCGTGGGGCGACTCGGGCTTCCACCTGATCGCCACCGGCGGGGTGGCCGACCTCGGCGGCCTGGACCTGGACACCGCGCTGCTGCGGCGGCTCGGCGAACTGGTCGCCCCGGCGCAGCCGCGACAGTGGGCCCGGCTGACCAACCCGGAGCGCACCGCCGAGTGGCGGGACCGGCAGCAGCTCTGGGACAACGTGCGCGGCGCGAAGGAGATGCTCTCCCGGGTCGCGGTGGCGCCGGTGGCCGTGCCGGGGGTGGAGGCGGTGGCTCAGCTCTCCCGGGACGACCTGGAACGGCTCGCCGCACCGCTGCTGGCCCGGGCGGTGGCCGAGACCCGGCGGATGATCGCCGCCGCCGGGCTGACCCCCGAACAGCTCTCCGGTCTCTTCCTGGTCGGCGGGTCGACCCGGGTGCCGCTGGTGGCCCGGATGCTCCACGCCGAGCTGGCCATCGCCCCGACCGTCCTGGAGCAGCCGGAGCTGCCGGTCGCCGAGGGCGCGCTGACCGACCTGCCGCTGCCCCGGCTCACGACCGTATCGTCCCCGTCCGCCACGACGCCCAGCATGTCCACCAGACGCGCCACCGCGCCGGACGCCGGCTC
>NZ_JBSGJR010000221.1:0-9935 GCF_053605645.1 Micromonospora sp. NPDC003776 | reverse complement strand
AAGGGCTCACGGCTCATCACAGTCGACGACATCGCCTACCGGTGCCGATCACCGCGCCGACCGACCCGGCGAGCGCCCCGCCCGGGGCGAGCATCGGCTCGAACAGCGCGGTGGCCCCCGGCGCGAGCAGCGCGAACCCGATCGGCAGCGTCGACCAGGCGATCGTCTGGTTGAGGCTGAACACCCGGCCGTGGAAGCGCTGCGGCACCTTCACCTGGACGATGGTCGCGTAGATCGACTGCGCGGTGGTCATCGCCATGGCCAGCCAGCACATGCCGACGCAGATCATCGCCACCGAGGCGTCCAGGCCGATCAGCACGCAGCCGATCGCGGTGCCGAGGTTCGCGATCAGCACGCCGATCATCCGCCGCCGGCGCGGGCCGCCCCAGACCGACATCAGCACACCGCCGGCCACCGCGCCGACCGCCTCGGCCAGCGCCACCTGGGCCACCTGGGTCGGGCTGCCGAAGGAGAGCACCAGCGGGGTGGTGAGCACCAGGGCGGGGGCCAGGAAGATGTTGCCCAGCGCGAAGTAGCCGAGCATCAGCCGGAAGCCCCGGTGCTGCCAGGAGTAGCGCAGGCCGTTGGCGATGGCGACCAGCAGCCGTTCCCGGGGCCGCCAGCCGAGCAGGTCCGGGAAGCGGACCACGGCCAGGGTGGCCACCGCGAGCACATAGCTGGCCACGTCGACGAGCAGGATGCCCTTGAGTTCGATCGCGGCGAGCAGGCCGGCCGCGAAGACCGGCATGAGCAGGGTGGCGACGCCGGTGGTGAGCTGGGTGACGCCCATCGCGTGGCCGAGGTAGCGCTTCGGCACCAGCTGGGGCACCGCCGACTGGAAGGCGATCCGCTGGAACGACCCGGCCACCGAGCTGAGCGCGACCAGCGCGTAGATGTGCCAGAGCACCAGGTTGTCGGTCCACAGCAGCGCGGCGAGGACCAGCTGGATCGACCCGGCGACGGAGCTGGCCAGCATCATGGTCCGGCGGCGGCTGACCCGGTCGACGATCGCGCCGGCCACCGGGAGCATCAGCACGCCGCAGATCAGCGCGAGCGCCCAGAGCAGGCCGAGGTCGGCCACCGAACCGGTCCGGTTGAACAGCCAGATCGGCAGGGCGAACGCGGTCAGCGCCGAGCCGGTGCTGGAGACGAGCTGCCCGGCGGTGACCGCCAGGAACCGGCCCATGCTCGGCTTCACGGTGGCCTTGCCGGGTCGCTCCGCCCCGACGCGCAGCCGGTCGAGCACCACCCAGTCGGCGTCCTCGCCCCGGGCCTGCGGGCCGAGCGCGGTGACGTCCCCGGCGGTCACCGCCGGGTGGACCCGGGTGACGATCTCGGCCAGTTCCTCGGCGCGGTACTTGAGGAAGAAGTGGCCGGCCTGGTCGAGCACCACCAGGCCGAGGGTGTCGCTGAGGAACTGCCACTCGGCGTACCGCTCGCGGTAGTAGTCGGTGACCGGGTCCTCGCTGCCGACCACGGAGATGATCGGGGCGCGCAGCTTGGCGGCCCGCCGGTCGAGCAGTCCGGTGAAGTACTCCTCGGACGCGCGGGAGTCGGCCCGCATGTTGCTGATGATCCGGTCGGCCTGCTCCGGGTCCAGCTCGTCGGTGTCCACGCCCATCGACTTGAGCCAGCTGGCGTAGTGCCGGTTGCTCTTGAGCTGCTCCAGCCGGTTGCGCGCCCGGGCGAAGAGCCCCTTGGGCCGGGCGAACGGGAACATCGCGCCGATGTAGACGGCCTCGAGGTCGCGCCCGGCGGCCTCCACCTTGCGGGCCACCTCGGCGATGATCGCGCTGCCCACGCCGCAGTGGCCGTACAGGGCGATCGGGCCCTCGACCCGCTCCAGGATCTCGTCGGCGACCCGGCGGGTCAGCTCCTCGAACGGCAGGGCGTCCTCGGCGAGCCCGACGTCGTGGCCGGGGATGGCGAGCGACCACAGGGCGTGCCCGGCGGGCAGCGCGTCGGCGAGCGGCTGGTAGACGATCGCGCTGCCGCCGCCGTACGGGACGCAGACGTAGGACAGCACCCGCTGGGCGGCGGGGATCGGCTTGGTCAGCTCGTAGAGCAGCCGCCGCGGGCCCTCCTCGACTGCGTCACCCGAGATGTACCGGGCCAGGTCGCGGATGGTCCGCTGCTGGAACAGGTCCATCACGCCGACCGCCCGGCCGCCCAGCTCCGCCTTGCGGATCCTGGCGACCACCTGGGTGGCGAGCATGGAGTGCCCGCCCAGGTCGAAGAAGTCGTCGTCGATGCCGAGGGTCGCCACGCCGAGCACCTCGGACCAGATGGCGGCCAGCGCGCGTTCGGTGTCGTCGCGGGGTTCGACCAGCGCCACCGACGCCTCGCGGGTGACCACCGGCGCGGGCAGCGCCCTGCGGTCGAGCTTGCCGTTGGGGGTCAGCGGCAGCTCGTCGAGGGTGACGAACGCGGCCGGCACCATGTACTCCGGCAGCGTCTCCTTGAGCGCGGCCTTCACCGTGCCGTGCTCGGCGCCGCCGACCAGGTAGGCGGTGAGCCGCTTGTCGCCGGGGCTGTCCTCGCGGACGATCACCGCCGCCTCGGACACGCCGGGCTGCTCACGCAGCGCGCTCTCGATCTCGCCCAGCTCGATCCGCAGGCCGCGCAGCTTGACCTGGTGGTCGATCCGGCCGAGGAACTCGATGACCCCGGAACCGTCCGGGCCGACGACCCAGCGGGCCAGGTCACCGGTGCGGTAGAGGCGGGCGCCGGGCTCCCCCGACCACGGGTCGGGGACGAACTTCTCGGCGGTCAGCGCCGGCCGGCGGTGGTAGCCGCGGGCCAGCCCGACCCCGCCGATGTGCAACTCACCGGCGACGCCGACCGGGCACTGCGCGCCGGCCGGGTCCAGCACGTGCAGCCGCAGGTTGCTGATCGGCGCGCCGATCGGCACGCTGGTCACCTGCGCCAGCAGGGCCGGGTCGCAGGCCCAGGCGCTGACGTCGATGGCCGCCTCGGTCGGGCCGTACAGGTTGTGCAGCCCGCACCACGGCAGCCGGGCGGTGAAGTCCGCCGCCGAGGTCAGCGGCAGCTCCTCGCCGGAGCAGATGACCCGGCGCAGGGCGGTGGCCGCCTCGATGCCCTCCTCGCCGAGGAAGACGGTGAGCATGGACGGGACGAAGTGGGCGGTGGTGATCCGTTCGGCGACCAGCAGGTCGCGCAGGTAACCGCCGTCCTTGTGGCCGCCGGGCTTGGCCAGCACCAGCCGGGCACCCTCGCGCAGCGGCCAGAAGAACTCCCAGACCGACACGTCGAAGCTGGCCGGGGTCTTCTGCAGCACCGCGTCGTCCGCGCCGAGGCGGTACGTCCGCTGCATCCAGTCCAGCCGGTTGACGATGCCCCGGTGGGTGTTCGGCACGCCCTTCGGCCGGCCGGTCGAGCCGGAGGTGTAGATGACGTACGCGAGGTGCTCGGGGCCGGCGGCCGGCTCCGGATCGGTGGTCGGCTGGTCCGCCCAGACGCCCGCGTCGTCCAGGTCGAGCAGCCGGGCGGTGGTCTCCGGCAGCACGTCGCGCAGGTGCCGCTGGACCAGCACCACCCGCGCGTCCGCGTCGGTGACCATGAAGGCGAGCCGGTCGGCCGGGTACTCCGGGTCCAGCGGCAGGTACGCGCCGCCGGCCTTGAGCACGCCGAGCAGGCCGGCGACCAGCTCGACCGAGCGTTCGGCGCAGACGCCGACCAGGGTCTCCGGGCCGACCCCGGTGGCGCGCAGCCGGTGCGCGATCCGGTTGGCGGCGGCGTTCAGTTCCGCGTACGTGAGGCTGCGTCCCTCGATGGTGAGCGCCACCGCGTCCGGGGTGGCGGCGGCCCGCTCCTCGATCGGACCGTGCAGGCTCTGCGTACGCGGGAAGTCGGCGGTGGTGTCGTTCCACGCGGCCAGCAGCGCCCGCTCATCGGCGGGCAGCAGCGCCAGCCGGGAGACCGGGGTGTCCGGGGCGGCGGCGACCGCGGCCAGCAGGGCGGTCCAGCGGTGCGCCATCCGCTCGACGGTGTCCCGGGTGAACAGGTCGGTGTTGAAGACCAGCTTGCCCCAGAGCCCGTCGGACACCTCGACCGCGTGCAGCTCGAAGTCGAAGCGGGTGGCCCGCAGCTCCATCGGGGTCCACTCGAAGCTGACCTCGTCACTGCGGGAGACGCCGGAGAAGCGGCCCATCTCGTAGTTCTGCAGCACGAACATGGCCTGGAACACCGGCGAGCGGCTGACGTCACGGGGCAGGCCCAGCTCGTGGACGACCTTGGCGAACGGCACCTCGGCGTGCTCGAAACCGTCCAGCACGCTGCGCTTCGTGCGCTCCAGCAGCGCGGTGAAGGTGGGATCCCCGGCCAGCTCGGTGCGCAGCGGCAGCATGTTGATGAACATGCCGACCACGTTCTCCAGCTCCGGCGCGGACCGGCCGGCCACCGAGGCACCGACTGCGAAGTCGTCCTGCCCGGCGTGCCGGGCCAGCAGCACCTGGTACGCGGCGAGCAGCGTCATGAACAGGGTGCCGCCGGCCGCGCGGGTCAGCTCGCCGAGCCGGTCCAGGACGGCCCGGTCGACGGTGAACTCGACGAAGTCGCCCCGGTAGGTCTGGGTGGCGGGGCGGGGCCGGTCCAGCGGCAGCTCCAGCGGGGTGATCCCGGCGAGCCGCTGTTTCCAGTAGTCGACGTGTGCCTGGGCCTGCGGGCCGGCCAGCTCGTCGGCCTCCCAGACCGCGAAGTCGCCGTACTGCACGGGCAGGGCGGGCGGCTCGCCACCCCGGTAGCGGGTGATCAGGTCGCGCAGCAGCACGTCCACCGACCAGCCGTCGCCGACGATGTGGTGCTTGCCGAGGAACAGCACGTGATCGTCGGCGGTCAGCCGGACCAGCAGGGCCCGCAGCAGCGGGCCGCGGGCCAGGTCGAACGGTTCGGCGGCGGCCGCGTCGACCAGCGCCTGCGCGGCCGCCTCGTCGGGGGCCTCCACGATGGTCAGGGGCACCTCGACGGTCTCCTCGATCACGACCGTGGGGCGTCCGTCGGAATCGGCCGGGAAGCGGGTGCGCAGCGACTCGTGCCGGGCGGTCAGCGTGGCCAGGGCGGCGCGCAGCGCGTCGACGTCGAGCGGACCGCGCACCCGCAGCGGCACCGCGATGTGGTACGCCGCCTCGCCCGGAGCGAGCTGGTCCATGAACCAGACCCGCTCCTGGGCGTACGACAGCGGCACCTCGGCGTCGGCGGGCCGGGGCGTGATCCGGGCGGCGGGGGCGGCCTGGCGGGCGCGTAGGCGCCGGGCGATCAGCGCCTGCCGGGCCGCTTCCCGGGTCGGATCCTTCAGGTCGGTCATCAGCTCGGTTCCTCTTCCGCCGCGAGCAGCGCGGCGACCTCGGTGTCGGAGAGTCCGTCGAGTTCGGCGGCGATCCGCTCCTCGATCTGGGCGGCCAGGTCCGCCACCACGGGGCTGCTGAACAAGGCCCGCATCGGCAGTTCGACGTCCACCTCGGCGCGGATCCGGGCCATCGCCCGCATGCCCCGCAGCGAGTTCCCGCCGATGGCGAAGAAGTCGTCCAGTGCGCCCACCTTCTCCACCTGGAGGATCTCGGCGTACACCTCGGCCACCAGCGCCTCGGCGGCGGTGCGCGGCGGGACGTAGCTGTCCTCGGCCGCGGCGGTGACCACCGGGGCGGGCAGCGCGGCGCGGTCCAGCTTGCCGTTCGGGGTCAGCGGCAACGCGTCGAGCCGGACCAGCGCCCCGGGCACCAGGTGTGCCGGCAGTTCGCGGGCCAGTTCGGCGCGGACCGACTCCTCGACGGCCGGGCCGACCAGGTAGCCGACCAGGACCGGCTCACCGGACACGACGCGCACCGCCGCGGCGGCCGCCCGGACGTCCGGGTGGGCCAGCAGGGCCGCCTCGATCTCGCCCAACTCGATCCGCATGCCGCGCACCTTGACCTGCTCGTCCCGGCGGCCCAGGTACTCCAGGGTGCCGTCCGGCCGCCAGCGGGCCAGGTCGCCGGTGGCGTACATCCGCTCGCCGGGCGGCCCGTACGGGCAGGGCAGAAAGCGCTCGGCGGTGAGGCCGGGCCGGCGGTGGTAGCCCCGGGCCAGCTGGCTGCCGGCCACGTACAGCTCGCCGACCACGCCCGGCGGGACCGGCTGGAGGGCGGCGTCGAGCAGCAGCGCCCGCATGTTCCAGGTGGGCGTGCCGATCGGCACCGCGCCGGCCGGGACCGGTTCGCCGGGACCGATCCGGGCGGCCACGCAGCCGACGGTGGCCTCGGTCGGGCCGTACTCGTTGATCACCGCGACCTCGGGATGCGCGGCCCGCCAGCCGGCGAGCTGCTCGCCGGTCAGCGCCTCCCCGCCGATCACCAGATCGGTGGTGGGCGACAGGTCCCCGTCGAGCAGTGGCAGGTGGCTGGGGGTGACCTTGAGGAAGGCCGGCCGGCCGCCGGCCCGGGCCGCCGGGTCGTCGATCGCGGCCAGGCGTACCGTGCCGCCGGCGGTGAGCGGGCCGAGCAGGCCGGTGACGGTGAGGTCGAACGAGATCGGCGAGTGCAGCAGCGCCGTGCCGGCCAGGCCCGGGTAGGTGTGCCGGGCCCAGGCCAGGTAGGCGGTCACCGCGCGGTGTTCCACCACCACGCCCTTGGGCCGGCCGGTGGAGCCGGAGGTGTAGAGCACGTACGCCGGGTGCTCCGGGCGCAGCGGGGCGAGCCGGTCGGTGTCGGTGAGGTCCGCGTCGGACTGGTCGGCGCCCACCTCCCCGTCGAGCACCAGCGCCTTCCCCGGCACCAGCGCGGCCGTCTCCGGGGTGGCCACCACCAGGGCCGGCTCGGCGTCCGCCAGCAGGTACGCGATCCGCCCCACCGGGTAGGCGGTGTCCACCGGGACGTACGCCGCGCCGGACTTCAGCACCGCGAGGATGGCCACCACCAGCTCGAACGAGCGGGGCAGGGCCAGCGCGACCCGGCGCTCCGGGCCGGCGCCGCGGGCCACCAGCAGCCGGGCCAGCCGGTTCGCGGCGGTGTTCAGCTCCGCGTACGTCAGCGGCACGCCGTCGCAGACCAGCGCGACCGCGTCCGGGGTGGCGGCCGCCTGCCGCTGCACCTCGTCGACCAGCGTGCTCGGCGGCACCTCGTGCGCCGTGTCGTTCCAGGCCCTCAGCACCCGGTCCCGGTCGGCGTCGGCGAGCAGCGGCAGCGCGGCGACCGACCGGTGCGGGTCGGCGACCGCGGCGTCGAGCAGCCGGACGTACCGGTCGACGACCGCCTCGGCGGTGGAGCGGTCGAACAGCTCGGTCCGGTAGACCAGGCGGCTCTCCCCGGTGGTGATGTCGAAGGCGAGGTCGTCCTTGGTGGTGCCCAGCTCGACCGGGTCCAGGCCGGAGTCCGGGATGAAGTTCAGCGCGGTCTGGAAGATCGGCTGCACCGACGGGTCACGCTGCGGGTCGACCGCTTCGACGATCTCCTGGAACGGGGTCTGTCCGTGGTCCATCGCGTTGAGCAGGCCGTCGCGGACCCGCTCCAGCAGGTCCCGGAAGGTCGGCTCGCCGGAGACGTCGCAGCGCAGCGCCACCGGGTTGACGAACATGCCGATCAGCGACATCAACTCGGGAGTGTCCCGGCCCGCGGTGGACACCCCGACCACCACGTCGGTGTCCCCGGAGAGCCGGGAAAGCAGCGCCGCGAAGCCGGCCAGCAGCACCATGTACGGCGTGGCCGCCGCCCCGGCCGCCAGCACGCCGATCCGGTCCAGCAGCCCGTCCGGCAGCGCGAAGCGCACCTCGTCACCGGCGAAGCCGAGCTGGGCCGGGCGGGGCCGGTCCAGCGGCAGGCCGGTCACCGCGGGCGCGCCGGCCAGGTGGTCCACCCAGAAGGCGAGCTGACGGTCCAGCTCCACGCCGGTGAGCTGACCGCGTTGCCAGACCGCGAAGTCCGCGTACTGGATGGGCAGCTCGGGCACGACGGGGGTGGCGCCGGTCAGCGCGGCCTCGGTGAGCGCGGCGATCTCCTGTTTGAACAGCACCGCCGAGTGACCGTCGAAGACCGCGTGGTGCACCACGAACAGCAGCGCCACCAGGTCATCCGGGCTCCGGACCAGCCGGGCCCGCCACAGCGGCGGCTGGTCCAGCGGGATCGGGGTACGGGCCAGCTCCGCGCGCAGCGCGTCCAGCCGCTCGAGGTATTCGGCCCGGGGCAGCCCGCTGAGGTCGTCGGCGGGCAGCGGGACCGGCACGTGCGCCTGCACCACCTGCACCACCGCGCCGTCTTCGATCCGCAGGTGGGTACGGAGCGACTCGTGCCGGGCCACCACCTGGTTGATGATGTCGGTGGCCGCGTCCACGTCGATCCCGGCCGGGAACAGCCACGGGATGGACACGTTGAACACCGGCGACCCGGGGTCGAGCTGGTTGGCCATCCACACCCGCTCCTGGGCGAAGGAGGCCGGGAAGGTCCACTCCTGGCTCATGAAGTGACCTCGCGGACCGAGCGGGGGCGCATGTCCGTCCAGACCGTGTCGACGTGGGCCAGACACTCCTCGCGGGTGCCGGCGAAGCCGGCGTCGTGCCAGCCCGCGGGGAGGTCCCGGTCGGCCGACCAGATCGAGTACTGCTCCTCGTCGTTACGGACCACCAGGAATCGGGGTTCGGCCATCTCAGTGCGCTCCAGGGGTGTCGGGGGTGTGCGGTTCGGCCATCGCGACGGCGATCTTGCGCGGGCCGGTGTACGGCTCCCGGGCGTGCGCGGCGGTCATGTTGTCCACCACCAGCACGTCGTCACGGTGGTAGTCGAAGCGGACGCTGGCGGACCGGTAGGCGGCGCGCAGGTGGTCCATGACATCGGCGGGGATCTCGCCGCCGTCGCCGTAGTAGGTGTTCGACGGCAGCCCGTCGGCGCCGAACATGGCCAGCAGGCCCTCCTGGTAGTCCTTCGGGAGGGTGGTCACGTGGAAGAACGTGGCGTGGTTGAACCAGCGCGGGGTGTCCGAGCCGGGCCGGTGGTGGACCACGTCCCGGACCGCCCGGGTACGCAGGCCGTCCTTGCCGATCCACTCCACGGTGATCCCGTTCGCCGCCGCGTACGCCTCGACCTCGGCCCGGTTCTCGGTGTTGAACACCTCCTGCCAGCGGGTGCCGAAGTCGCCGTGGAAGTTGCGCACCAGCATCCAGCGCCGCCGGATGAACTCCTCGCGCACGTCCGGGTCGATCGCCTCGTACACCCGGCGGACGTCGGCCAGCGGGGTGGCGCCCTGGGTCTCCGGCGGGGTGATGCAGTAGAAGAACAGGGTCAACGGCCAGCGCGCCTGGTACGAGTTCTCGTTGTGCAGGAAGATCTCCTCGTCCGGCGGGTAGTCGGTCGAGGTGTAGACCCGGCCCTTGATGGAGTGCCGGGGTGAGGAACGCTCGGTGTAGGTCAGCGGCTCGCCCGACAGGGCGCGTACCGCCCGGTCGAAACCGTCCACCCCGCCGACGTCGAAGCCGCGGAAGAGCAGCCCGCCGTGTTCGGTGAGGGTGGCGCGCAGCTCGGCGCGCCGGGCGTCGATCAGGTCGGTCAGCGCCCGGCCGTCGCTCTCGATGACCACCGGGAGCGTGGCGATCGTGTCGCTCATGGTGCGGTGTCTCCTGTTCTTCGTGATCAGGCGCGAGGCAGACGGGGGATGGTCGGATTCGCCGCCGGCGCGGCCGGCTCGTCGGCGGGCTGAGCGGCGCGCAGCTCCTCGATCCGGGCGGCCAGCCCGGCGATGGTGGGGGTCTCGAAGAGGCTGCGCATCGGCAGTCGCACCCCGGTGGCCTTGCGCATCGCGGCGATGAGCTGCACCGCCACCAGTGAGTTGCCGCCGAGGGCGAAGAAGTCGTCGTCCACGCTCGTAGAGACGGACGTAGTCGGAGCCGGCACTCGCCCGCCATCCCTTCGGGATCGGCACTTTGAACGTCGGGCCCGTGAACACCTGCCAGCCGG
>NZ_JBSGJR010000220.1:0-9939 GCF_053605645.1 Micromonospora sp. NPDC003776 | reverse complement strand
CGCCGACGCCGTCACCAAGCACGAGCCACGACCAGCCACTACGCCCGGCAAGCCCTCACCGAGCCGTGATCACAATCCCCGGCTGGAGTACTAGACGCCGGCGGGCATCCACAAGTCGCTCGGAGCCCGGTTGCTTGTTCCCCGATTCGGGTCGTTGCCCTGAGGACCACCGGGCTTGACCAGATCGGCAGCTCGCTCAGATTAAATCGTAACCCAAACCTGATCGTCGGCACCGGAACGAACCCTAGAAATTGGTGGCTGTCTCAACGACACCGCCCGTTCCGCCGACTAGCCCACAGGCAGCGGGGAACGTGGAAGCGCCACGAAAGATGGCCTTCGGCTCCGATCGTCGGAACCGAAGGCCATCTTCCCGGTTGTGCTTCGTCCAAGCGGCTGTGCCCTCATTGCACGATCGCCGCCCGCTCTCGAATCAGCCGCAGGCCGTTGGTCCAGCCGGCAGTTCGAGCCTCACACTAATCCTGAACCTTCCAGGCATAGCTCTCGAACACTCGATCGAAGTCCGGAAGAATGTTCAGGAGTTCCAATCCTTTCTCCCGCGGCAGGATCAACGCCCGCGGATATTCGACCACACTTCCATCCATCTCGATAAGCACCTCTCCCGGAAGCTCGGCATATTCGAGGTCATAGAAGGATCGGTCCTTCAGCAGAGTGGCCGTCGAATGGTCTTCCCCGACGCTGAGGGTCAGGACTTCGTCGCCGCAGTCGTTCCAGGTGAAGCTGGCGGACGTCTTCCCAAGCGTCTGATAAACCTTCCGCGCCTCCTCGAGACTCACCTCCCGGCTCAGGTATTCGGGCACGAAGGTTTCGATCTTCACGCCCGGGGAATTCTCAGACTGGGACATACCTGCCGACACTCCTCTGGTACACGCCGTGCAGACCTTGCGGTCCGTAGACATGCAGGGTATCCAATCCGAGTTGCTCGGCATATCCCGCCATACTGTTCCGGCAGAACCGGCAGGGCGCACGGTCGACAAACAGATTGGCCGATCCGCCACGAGTCGTGCCAGCCAAAGCCTGCGAGAAGACGTCACCTTCCGCATGGTCCTCGAACGAGGTGGCTGTCATCCTGTTTCCCTTGCCAGGGAAGGCAACGGGCCGTCCGATGTTGCGTCCATTCTGCCCATAGAAGCTCTGGCCGCCGTAGTCAAGGCGAGCGAGGGTGTTCTTCTGGGGCAGCTTGCTCTTAGGCGCCCCTGCAGCCACCGCAGCCGCGTAGTCCGCGTCCTCCTGCGCGACCGACTTCATTCCCGTCTGCTGACGCAAATTGGCCAGGTCTTGCTGGGCCGCCTTGTTGGGGCAGGCGTCGTTGTGGGCGAGTACGGGGGTTTCGCCGGCGAGGACGTAGTAGGTGTGCTGTCCGTCGACGGTGAAGTTGTGTACTCGCTGGACGTGGGTCTCGTGCCGGAGGGCAGCGATCTGGACCCACGTGCCCGACGACGTCTGGAGCCAGGCGCCGACCTTGAGCTGGCCGGCGGTCACCCAGACCCCGGAGTCCGGCAGCCAGAACCGGTGACCGTCCGTGGCCACGATGGTGCTGGTCTTCCCGCCGGCCTTGCCGTCGGTGTCCACGACGATGGTGACCAACTTCTTGACCCCGTCACCCCGGATCAGCTGGGTGACCGGACGGCCCTGCTGGTCCCCGGACTCGACATCGGAGGCAAGGACCCGGTCGCCGACCTTCACGTCCTCGATCGCCTTAGTCGAACCATCGGCGAGGAGCACCTTGGTCCCCGGAACGAAGCTGTTGCACGGCTTCGCCGACGCATGGGTCGGTGCCGCCTTGCCGGCGTCCGTGGCCCCTTCCACGCCCTTCTCGATGCTCTTGGCGTTCTCGGCCGCCTTTTCAATGTCGCGGGCGGTGTCGATGCCGTCGGCGATCTTCTTACCCGTCTTGGCCAGCTTCGCCGCGGCCACCGCGTTACCCGCGAGCGGGATCGCCGAGGCCAGGGACATCGCCGCGTCGACGTAGTTGCCCTCGGCGGCGTACCAGATGCCGTTGGCGACGTCGGCGACCTCACCGATCACCGGCACCATGCCGGCGACGTCCAGGGCGGCGTGGCCGATGTCCGACCACGACATCCCGAACAGGTGCCCGTCCAGCTCCACGAAGCTGATCGGGTTCCCGCCGGCGAACGCGTACCGGTTACCCGTGAACGGGTCCATCGCCAGGGCCATGTCCGCCATGGCACCGCCGTAGGCGTCCCGCGTCAGGAACCGGTTCAGGCCCGGGTCGTAGTTGCGGAAGCCCATGTCGTAGGTGCCCGAGTTGGCGTCCCACCGGGAGGCGTTGAACCGGAACGCGTTGTACGGCTCCTCACCGTCGGGCTGCGCACCCGGCTTGTCCACGCCGGTGAACTGCGACTCGTCGTCCTTGCCGTACGCCGTGTAGCCGTACGTCGCCCGGGTCTTGCCGTCCTCCTTCGTGATCCCGATGACGTCGCCGCGCGGCCGGTAGATGAACTGCGAGTACTCCCGCGAGCCGTCGTCCTTGTGCTTGATCTGGGTCAGTTGCTGACCCCACGGCGCGTACTGGTACGACTTGGTCGCCTTGCCCGCGACCTCCTCCCGCAGCACCTGGTTGTCCATCCCCAGGTACGTGAACAGGGTCGTCTTGCCAGCCGTCGTCTGCGACACCGTCCGGTCGAACGGGTCGTACACGTAGGTGGTCGACTTGGCGTTCGAGCCGATACCCGAGGTGGTCTTCGCCGTCCGGTCGAAGCCGTCGTAGTAGTACTTCTGCGCTCGCTGGCCGCCGACCGACACCGTGTCGAGGCGCCCGAGCGGGTCGTAGTTGTACGTCGAGGTCACACCCGCCGTGGTGGTCGAGTGCAGCCGGTTCCGGTCGTACTTGCTGGTGCTGGTCGTCCCGTCGACGGTCTGCGACACCGTGTTGCCGTTGGCGTCGTAGGTGTAGGTCTCCGTCGAGGTGCTGTCACCGGTCTTGTCCAGCTTGGCGATCCGGTCCTGCGGGTCGTAGCTGAAGACGTACGTGTTGTCGATGTAGTCCGACGAGTTGTCGGCGTTCATCAACTTGAGCACGTCCCGCGACGGGTGCCCGTTGGCCTGGTACTGCAGGTTGTGCTCCGCGACGGTGGTGCCGCCGGAGGTCTTCTCCAGCTGGTGCTTGGTGGCGCCGTCGAGGTAGTACTCGAAGTCCACGGTGTTGCCGTTGGGCTTGGTCTGCTTGAGCATCTGCCCGCGGGCGGTGTACGTGAACGTCGAGATCTGCTGGTTACCGGCCGTCGGCGAGTCGGCGTTGGTCACCTTGGCGACCATGTCCCGCTCGTCGTACTCGATCTTCGACCAGGTGAGGTCGTGGGTCGAGGTGAGCGGGTTGCCGTTGTCGTCGTAGGTCAGGGCCGTGGTGTTCTTCGGCGTGCTGTCGGTCGCGCCGACGAACTCCTTGACCGTGGAGATCTGGTTGAGCTGGTCGTAGGCGATGTCGTACCGGCTGATCTTCGCGCCCGGGCTGAGGTCCTTGACCTCGACCATCATCCCGTTCGGGTTGTACCGGTAGGTGAACTCCTTCTTCTCGTTGTCGACGTCGGCGGAGTTGTCCCGCACCAGCTTGACCGCGTCGGCGAGCACCTTGCCCGTCGCCTGGTCGGTGAGGGTGACCTTCTGGACGCCGTCCTCCTTGAAGGAGTAGCTGCCCAGGCTGATCCAGGCGCCGGTGTTCTGCGTCTGGTTCACGGTCTTGGTGACGCTGCCGCCGTCGTAGGTGATGGTGAACTTCGCGTCCGTCGCGGCGCCGCTGACCTGCGGGTGCCGGACGAACACCTCGTACGAGCCGTCCCGCGGGATGGTCAGCTGCCAGTTGAACTGCGCCGACCCGCTGCCGGCCGGGGCGGTGGAGACGTCGTAGCCCCACTGCCCGGTCGCCGCCCCGTTGCTCCAGGTGCCCTGGCTGGCGGTGTTGTTGGAGTCGGAGTTGTCGACCAGGACCACGTCCTTGCCGACCGGCACGCCGTCCTCGGAGCGGCCCTTCTCGTTACCGGACTGGTAGTAGTCCCAGGTCATCGTCCGGGTGACCGACCCGCCGGCCGAGGTCAGCGTGTTCCTGGTCTGCTGGCCCAGGTCGTTGTAGTCGAACGAGTTGACGATGTCCCACGGGTCGGTGGACGTCTTCGTCCAGCCGTTGTCGTAGTAGTCGTACTTGGTGATGTTGCGGACCGTCTGCCCGTCCGACGGGGGCGCGCTGACCTGCGCCAGGTTGCCGACCTCGTCGTAGGTGTAGAAGGTCTTGTCCGGCGTGTTGTACCGGCTGTCGTCCTTGTCGTAGGACGACCACTCCTCCTTCTTGCGGTTGAGCGCGTCGTAGACGGTCACCACGGAGAAGTCGTCGGCGTCGTCGGTCGTGTTCACCCCGCGCGGGGTGATCAGCTTCGTCTGGTTGCCGACCTGGTCGTACTCGTACTTGGTCGTCCGGTAGGTGATGGTGCCGGCGCCGTCCTTGTCGTACGGCACCTTCGACTCCACCAGCGCGCCGCGGGCGTCGTACGTCGCCAGCGACTCGTTGCCCTCGGCGTCGGTGGTGCCGAGGGTCAGGCCGTCCTTGTCGTACCGGGCGGTGGTGAACTTGCCGATCGCGTCGGTGGTCTTCACGACCCGGTGGTTCAGGTCGTACTCGTACTTCGTGGTGAAGTCGTCCGCCGCGCTGGCGGTCTTCTTCGCGTCGTACAGGACCGTGACGTTGCCGACGTTGTCGTACTCCGACTTCACCTTTTGGCCGAGGCCGTTGGTGACCTCGATCGGCTGGTAGATCGCGTCGTACTTGGTGGTCGTCATGTAGTCGCCCACCGTCGAGGTCAGGTTGCCCTGCGGCTCGGTGACGGTGAGGACGTTGCCGACCTTGTCGTACGTCGTGGTGGTCTTGCGCTCCGGGTCGGTCGCCTCGTCCTTCGGCGCGAGCGTCTCGACGACCTGGTCCGCCTTGTCGTAGACGGAGGTCGACACCGCACCGTTGGCCGCGTACGCCGTGGTGATGTTGTCGTTGGCGTCGTACACCGGGGCCTTGGTGGTGATGTAGCGGTTGTTGGCCGCGTCCATCGGCTCCACCTTCGTGGTGGGCCGGCCGAAGGTGTCGTACGCCTGGGTCACCTTGGCGTTCTTGCCGTTCTTGACCTCGGTGACGTTGCCCCGGTCGTCGTAGGTGAAGTTCGACGTGCCGTCGCCCGCGTCGGTGATGAGCGTCGGGTAACCGCTGGCGTGGAACAGGTCGTACTTCGTGGTGTTGCCGTTGGCGTCCTTGACGGCGGTGAGCTGGCCCCACTCGTCGTAGGTGTTGGTGCTCGTGTAGTCGCCGGCGGTCGCCGTGGTGTTGCCGACCGGGTCGGTGACGGTCGCGACGTCGCCCTCACCGGTGTAGGTGAAGGTCCACTTCCGTCCCTCCGGGCTGGTCTTGCTGACCATCTCGGCCACGTAGCCGTTGAGCGAGCGCTGGTAGGTCAGCACCGTGCCCGGCCAGCCGTTCTTGACCGCCTCCGCGTCCTTGATCTCGGTCGGGTAGCCGGTCTTCGGATCGAACGCCCAGGTCGAGACGGCGCCGTTGGCCTCCTCCAGCCGGATGACGTTGTGGTCGTCGTCCCAGCCGGTCTTGGTGACCTCGTTCTTGGCGTTGGTGAACTGGTACGCCCGGCCGTAGCCGTCCAGCAGGTACTGGGTGGCGTGGTTCTCCGCGTCGGTGACGGTGGCGTTGATGTTGTGGCCCTGCGGGCCGTCCGGGTCGACGTAGCCGAACTGGGTCAGGTAGCCGAGCCGGTCGGTGTAGGACTTGGTGGTCCAGTGGAACTGCGGGTCGTCCCCGGTCTGCGGGTAGTTGTAGACCAGGCTGGTCGGGTTGCCCCGCGGGTCGGTGACCTTGACCAGCTTGACGTTCTTGTTCCCCTGGGTCATGTCGTAGGCGAACTTGAACGTCTTGGGCGCCCCGTTGGTGGACCCGGCGCCGTCGACCAGCTCACCCAGCAGACCCTTGTCGGTGTAGGTGAAGGTGAGCTTGCGCCCCGAGATGTCGGTGATCTGCGAGACGTGGTCGATGATCTTCGGGTTGGTCAGGTTCGTCGCACCGGACACCCGGTTCCAGGTGGTGTCGTCGATGTAGTCGTACGTCTGACCCTTGGCGTAGTAGTCGATGGTCAGGGTGATCCGACCGGTCGGGTCGGTCAGGTACTTCAGGAACTTCGTCGGCTTGTTGTTGGACTTGCGCTCCTCGTAGGTGAAGAGCATCTCGTTGCCGTTGTTGTCGACGATGCTCGACAGGAAGCCCTCGCAGTCGTAGAAGAACTGCGTCCGGTCCGGCCGGGTGAGCACCCACGCCTTCGGCTCGTCGGTGTTGGGCTTGCAGTCCACGCTGCTGTACTTCTGCAGGTAGAGGTGCACGCCCTTCGGGCTCTTCCACTCGTTGGCCGCGGCGTCCCAGGTGAACCAGTGGCTGGTGCCGTCACCGTCGGTCAGGGTGACCTTGGTGGGGTTCGGGTTGGGGTGGAAGTCCAGCGGGGCACCGAGGCGCATCATCGACGACGCCTGCAGCGACCAGCCGTAGCCGGCCACCGTGTCGGTGGTGTCCAGCGAGTTGTACGCCAGGCGCACGAACGTCGACAGGCCACGCGACGGGTTGTTGAACGCGTTGTACGACCAGACGGTGTTGCCGGAGTACAGGTTGTTCATCAGGGTGCCGCCGCCGCCGGTGTTCTTCCCCGCGTACGAGTAGAACTTCTCCAGACCGAGCTGGTCGGAGGTCGGCTCCTCCACCGAGATGTTCTGCGGCAGCGCCGGGATCGACGCGGTCTCCGACAGCTTCTTGCCGGTCAGCTTGTTCCGCAGGTCCCACTGCAGGACGTAGTCGGTGCGCTGGTTCCCCTCCGTCGACGACGGCGGGGTCTTGACCTGCGCGGACACGTCGACCGTGCCGCCGGCCGGCACGCTCTTCGGCAGTGCGGTCGCCACCTCGTAGCTGGTGTCCGCGCCGTCGGTGACACCGTCGGCCCGCTTCCAGTCGTAGGCCAGCTCCCAGTCGGTCGGGTTCCACGCCGCCAGGGTCGGGTTGGACAGGGTCACCGGCACCGTGTACGTGGAGTTGGCCGTGGCCAGTGCCGGGGTCGAGGCCGCGTAGTACGTCGACTCCGCGGTCTGCTCCAGGTAGGTGACCTCCAGCGTGGGCCGCAGCAGCGGCTCCTGCGCCTCGGACGACAGCAGCATCGCCCGGGCGGTCTGGTTGACCTCGTCCCGCTGCCGCAGCAGCAGGCCGAAGTTCTTCGTCGAGTCCTTGACCCAGCCGTCGACCGCGGGGGTCACGTCCCAGGAGGCCCACTCGGGGTCGTTGGTGAACCCGTTGTTGCTGGCCTTCCAGGAGGTGTCGTAGTCACCGCCGGCGGTGGTCCACGCGTTGGTGCCGTCGTAGGTGTTCCACGTGGCCTTGGTCTCGGTGAAGTTCTTGGTCAGCTTGTAGACGTCGACGTACTCGTCGGTGTCCGTGCCCGGGTAGAGCGAGGTGTTGTACAACCGCAGGTCGGCGTCGACGACCTTGGCGTTGGTCGGGATGCCGGTCAGCGTCGGGAACTTCACCAGGCCGTGGGTGTCCCCGTAGTAGGACGAGTTGTTGCCCGGGCTGACGTACGGGTCACCGTCGTAGACGTCCACGTTCTCCGTCGGGCGGGCCTGGGAGAGGGTGGTGTCCGTGGTGCCGGTGCGGTAGATCCGGGTGATCTGGCCCGCCTTCGGCAGGATCGCCGACTGGGTGGGCCCGGCGATGATCTGCCCGTCGCGGGTCTTCACCGCGATCATGTAGTAGTAGAACTTCCGGGCCAGCGGGTCGGTGTTGTCCGCCGCCGTCGGGATCGCCGTGGTGTCCTGGTAGGTGCGGGTGCTGGTGGACACCGGGGCGATCAGGGTCGCCGCCGACGGGGTGAAGTTCTGGTAGATGCTGCGGTGCACCTGGTACTCCACCGCGTCGTCCGCGGTGGACGACGACGGGTCCACGTACGCCGGCCAGTCCAGCACCGCACCGGTGGAGGTGAGCGTCGTCGGCGGGTTGACCGCCACGCCCGGCCGGCCGTAGGTGATGACCAGCTTCGGCAGGTTGTAGTCCCGTCGGGCGTTGTTGTACGCGAACTCGGAGGCCTCGAAGATCGGGCCGCCGCGGCCCTTGGTGGCCTCGTCGACCGCCTTCACCATGAAGCCGTTGTTGGCGTAGGTGCCGTTGACCCAGTCCTGCACCACGTTGCGGACCGGGAACGAGCTCCACACGTTGGAGACGGCCGCCTTCTTGGTGGCGGCGCCCCACTTGGTGAACCGCACCGCGTCGGCGATCACCGACTTGCCGGAGACGTCGCCGAGGACGACCTTGCCGGTGGTGCCGGCCGCGAACGGGTGCACGCCGAGGGTCTTCCACTCGCCGAGCGCGCTGCCGGTCTGGTCGACGGTGTAGGTCTTCGACCCGCCGTTGTAGTAGACCGTGTACGGCGCGTTCGTCGGCCGGTCCGACTCCGACACGTAGTGGACCTCGACCTGGTAGTTGCCGGCCTCGGTGATGGTCGGCACCCAGGTGTGGGTGTGCCCGGTCGTGGTGTCGTTGTTGTACCGGTAGTCGCCGTTGACCGCCAGCGGGGTCAGCGCCGTGTTGCCCGAGTACGACCAGGTGCCGACCACCGAGGTGCCGGCGTCGCCGTCGTCCTGGGTGACCATGTTGCCGGCCGGCTGGGCGGCCATGTTGGCGTTCATGTTCGACCAGGTCGCGGTGCTCTCGCTCCACGGCTGGGTGATCCGGCGGGCCTCCATGGCCACGTCGAAGCCCCACGCGTAGTGGGTCTGCGAGTAGTACATCTGCAGCTGCGCGTCGTCGATCGGCGTGTTCCGCGGGATCGAGCCGACGTCGAACTTGACCAGCGTGCGGTACGCGTTGGACGCGTCCGTGCCGACCTTCAGCTGGTAGGTGTCGTTGTAGTTGGTGGTGGTCGCGCCGGAGTAGATCTGCACGTCCTGCGCGTCCGTGGGCACCGGCTGCAGCTTGATCGTCGGGTCGATCACCACCGGGTAGACCCGGGCCTGGTCGGCCAGCCAGCCAGCGTCGGCGGTGATGGTGACGGTCGACGTGCCGCCGGACTGGGTGACCTTCTGGGTGACCTTGTCCGACCACACCTTGCCGTGCGGGGAGGATTTGTCGTCCTTGCTGTCGTACATGAACGGCGCCGGCATCACGAACACGGGAGCACCGCCGTCCCGGCCCAGGAACGCGATCGACCCGTCCGCCCGCTGCTGCGCGGTCAGACCCGCCGTGTCCAGGGTGAACGTGTACGACACGGGACCGGCCGGCGCCTGCCGAAGGACGATCTTCTCCTTCAACGCGGTGCTGGTCACGTCGTAGACCACGTCCGCGCCGCCGGCCACACCCGGATAGGTCACCGTGGAGCCGGACACCTTCGGGCTGACGCTCCTGGCGGCACCGGCGAGGCCCAGCTCGACCGTGCGACCGTCCCGCTCGAACCGGACCAGGTCGTCCGAGCTGTCACCGAAGAGGCTGGTGAAGGTGTTGGTCCGGTTGCCCTGCACGTAGCCGGGCTCGTTCACCGGCCGGACGGTGGTGTCGATGGGCTGCCAGTCGCCCTTGCCGTCCTGGTAGTGCAGCGGCACCGCGGAGATCTCCGCCTGCAACCGCCCGTCGGACAGCTGATAGACCTTGGCGTTCTCGGTCCGCTTGCCGGGCAGCTCCTTGACCCGCTTCTGCGCCGGCCACTTCCGGCCGGCGACGGGCTTCTCGTCGCGGTACAGCCCGGCGCTGACCACCTCGGGCTTCGCCCGGTGGCCACCGCCCTCGACCAGGCCGCGGGCGGCGTCGCCGAGACGGCCCAGCAGGCCGCCGTCGTCCTTCTTCCCGCTCTGCGCGGCCTGCCCGGTTGCGGCGGGGTCGCGGTCCGGTAGGAC
>NZ_JBSGJR010000219.1:0-9964 GCF_053605645.1 Micromonospora sp. NPDC003776 | reverse complement strand
GCGGCCGGCCCACCCTCCACCCCGACCGGTTTCTCGGCGGACGCGCGGCCCCCCCGCGGCCCGCGGCCCGCGGGGGGGCCCGTCAGGGGGCGGCGGGCCGGCGGAACCGGCCAGGGGCGGCCGGGGTGCGGAGGGGGCCGGACGGCCGTCGGACGCTGGCGAGAACGCCTCAGGCCGTGCCGCCCCGACCCCGGGCGGTGCCGGGGCGGCGGAGCCGGCTGCCGGCGGTGGCCAGAAGGAAGCCGGGCAGGGCGGAGGTGGGCCCGCGTCCGGGGCGGCGCAGCTCGCCGGTCAGGCCGGAGAGACGCTGCGGCACGCCGGCCGCAGCGTCTGGGAGGCGATCCAGAACGGGATGGGACAGAACCGGGAGCAGCGCCCGAAGCCGTGAGGGCTTCGGCGGACGCGGCTGATCGGCCTCCGGGCCGTCCGTCCGGTCCGGCCCACTCCGGCAGCACAGTGACAGGTGGTGGCGGCCCGTCGACGGGCCACGACCCGGGCCGCCGCCGTGCTCAGGGCCGAGCCTGGGCGGACCGCCACCAGGCCGTACGCCGGAGCAGCAGCACCCCGGCGACCGGCGCGAGGGTCACGGCCAGGGCGAGGCTGCTCACCACGTCCCGGGGTGCCCAGAGCAGGTTGTCGCCGATCCCGGCGGCGTGCGCGCTCAGCGAGGCCGCGACCAGCAGGCCCAGCGCCGCCAGCACCGCGCCGGTCCGGCGCAGGCGACCGGACGACCGCCGGGACGGCCGCGAGTGGGTGCCGGCCGGTCGGGCGGTAGCGGGCGGGACGGACCGCGCTGTGGCGGACGGGTGCGAGGCGACCGCGTGCGGGGCGGGCCGGTCCACCAGCGGGACCCCCGAGGCGTCGGCCGGCAGCGCCGCCGGGCGGGTGGCCTCGACCGGGACTGCCGCCGGGCGGATGGTCCGGGTCGCCGGTCGGGCCAGCCGCCGCTGGAGGGTGGTGAGACCCCGGACGGCCCCGGCCATCGGCGGGACGACCAGCAGCAGGATCAGGGCGGCGTGGGTGGCCCAGGCGCCGGCCAGGGTGGGGCCGCCCCAGGAGTCGGCGTACCGGTCGGCCCAGATGTCCCCGGTTTTGTCTCCGAGGCCGAGCCAGGGGCGGAACGGGTACGCCAGCACGTTGATCAGGACCAGGAAGGCGAGCGTGCCGGTGAACGCCGACCCGGCCAGCGCGACCGGGACGGCGAGCAGCGCGCGGCCGAGGTTGCGGACCCGGTTGGGACGGCGCAGGGCGACGGGCAGCGCCGCCAGGGCGCGCGGCACCGCGACGACGGACCAGGCGAGCCGGCGGAGCGTCTCCGGTCGGTAGGCCACCCGCCAGGGGTGAGGGCGCGGTCGAGGAGGTGACGTGCGTCTCCGGCTGCGTTCATACCGCCAGTCTTCGCGGCGCGGCGGCCGGACACCATCGGGACGAACCCCGGCTCACCCCGGAGACCGGACCCCGAGGCCGGTGCCGAGGCGTCCGCCGCAACGATCACGTCCGGTGCGGACCGAGATCACCTACCGGCGTTCAGGCGGACGCTGTTCGCGACGGCGATCACCTGAGCCCTGGTGAACGAGCGCGGTGCCATCAGCGTGAACCCGGATCCGTCGGCGAGCGGGGCGGTCAGCCGCCAGAACTGCTCGGCCTGGATGAGGCGGGCTGGGCGTTTGTTCACCGTGACGGCCTGCGCCGACTGAAAGCCCTCGATGTCGGAATCAGGGCTCGAGTCCGGCTCCGGCGTCCACCGCACGTGCAGCTCAAGGTCCGGGTTCGCCGGATCGCGGTAGGAGATGAGCGAGCCGCCGTCCTTGAACCCGCCGAGTCCCCAGCGGTCCGGGACCAGGCCGACAGTGACCTTGAAGGCGAGGCGCTGGGGCTGGTCCACCACCTGACGGGCGAGGCGCAGAACCGCCGCCACGCTGGCCTGGCGGCCGTTGCCGACGATCGTCACCCACTCGCCGGGTCGGCGCTCCCAGGTCAGCTCTACGGAGGCCAGGGCACCCGAACCGTTCGGCACGGAGAGGGTCCGGCCCGGCCGGCCGTCCACGCTGATGTCGCGTTCCCCCCCGATCGGTTCCTTCCCGCCAGCTGTACCGATCGTCAACACCACGTCGCTGCCGTCCGGGGCCGGATAGACGGCGATGATGGGGCCGCCGGGATCAGCGGTGAACGACGGCTTGCCCAGTTTCGGCAACGCATACGGGAATTCCGGCGCGGTCGCGGCGACCAGCTTGATCCGGCCAGGCGCAGCCGAACGGGTGCCGGTGGGCCGGTCTGCCGTGGCGGATGGGCGGGGAGTGTGCTGCAGCGCCTCCGGCATGACGGCGACAGCCGTCGCCACCGCCGCGACCAGCCCTACCCCGGGAAGGGCCAGCCGCGTCAGCAGCCACCGGCGGCCCGGTTCGGCCGGGCGGGGCCGGCTGAGGAGGGCGGACCGGGTGGTGCGCGGCACGGCGGTGGACGCGGCCGAGATCTCGGCGAGCACCCTCAGCCGGGCGACGTGCAGCGCTTCGTCGGACAGGTCCGGCGCGTCCGGACCGTGCGTCTCCAAGAGCCTGATCTCGTTCATCGGTCCTCCTGTAGCGAACTCAGTGCGGTACGCGTGAGCCGGCGGGCCCGGTTGATCCGCGAACGCACGGTTCCGAGCGGGATGTCCAGCGCGGCGGCGATCTCGACGTACGAGAGTTGCGCCCAGGCCAGCAGCAGCAGTGCGTCCCGGTCCCTCGGCTTGAGGCCGGCCAGCGCCGCAGCGAGCGCGGAGCGCAGTGCCTGGGCGTCCAGCCGGTCATCGGACGGGTCGTCCGTGTGCGGGCCGGTCTCGAGGAGCCCCGCCCGGGCCAGCGCCCGGTACCGGCGTTCCTCCTGGCGTACGTGTCGGTGCAGGACGTTGGTGGCGATGCCGAACAGCCACGGCCGCACGTCGAGTTGCATCGGTCGGTACGAGGCTCGCCGGCCGAACGCGACCAGGAACGTCTCGGCCAGCAGATCATCGGCCGGCGGTCCGACCCTGCGGGCCAGGTAGCGGTGCACGGCGGCGGCGTGGCGGTCGAAGATCGGCGCGAACCGTTCCGGATCTCGTATCGACTCGCGGATCAGCACGTCGTCGGCGACCTGCATCAACTGCGACCGTAGTTCCTTCACACCTGTTCATGCCCGATCGAGGCAAGCGGGTTCACGGACGAGGACCGCATGGATGAACCAGCCGGGAGCGGGCACCGGCGTCCGGCCACAACGCAAGAGCGCCGACCGGCGTTTCCGCTGGTCGGCGCTCTGGTAGCCCGGCGAAAGGCTATGTGGCCAGGGGCGGGGTCGAACCGCCGACCTTCCGATTTTCAGTCGGACGCTCGTACCAACTGAGCTACCTGGCCGTGGTGCTCGGCTCATGCTACCGCATGGGCCGATACGCAGAACGCCGCGCGTGAAGGGCGCGGCGTCAGCGCTTGCGGTCCTGACGGGACTTGAACCCGCGACCTCCGCCTTGACAGGGCGGCGAGCACTCCAACTGCTCCACAGGACCTAGCTGGTGTTGCATCCGGCCTGAACCGGACCGTGCCCCCAACGGGATTCGAACCCGTGCTACCGCCTTGAAAGGGCGGCGTCCTGGGCCGCTAGACGATGAGGGCGGCCCCGCCATCATTGCACACTCGCAACTTCAAGCGGACTTGCTCCCATCCGGCCCCGCCGGAGGCATGAGAAGCATATGCCATGCCTCCTCGGACGACCAAACCGGTATGGCTACCGGCACCCCAGCGGACGAAAGCGCAGCTCAGAGGCGGTGTCACCGGAGCCTGGAGATCCCGTACCGGCGGCGGAGGTCGGGAATGAGGGTGCGACAGGCGGCCATGGTCTGGCTCCGGTCGCCGCCGGCGTCGTGCATCAGCACGACCGAACCCGGCCGGGTCGCCGACTCCACCCGCTTGATGATCGTCTTCGCCGGCGGGCGGTCCCAGTCCTGCGGGTCGACGCTCCAGTGCAGCGGCCGCATGCCGAGCTGGGCCGCCACCGCCACCTCCTCGGCCGTCCACCGGCCGCCGGGCTGGCGGAACCAGGCGATCCTGGCCTTCGGTGCGGCGGCCCGGATTGCCTGGTTCGTCCGTACCAGGTCGGCCTTGATCTCCGCCACCGGGCGGCGGCCGAGGTTCATGTCGTGCCGCCAGCTGTGGTTGCACAGCTGGTGGCCCTCCCGGACAATCCGGGCCACCAGCTGCGGGTAGCGCCGGGCCTCCTGCCCGACCAGGCAGAACGTCGCGGTGACGTGCGCCGCCCGGAGCTGGTCGAGGATCTGTGGCGTCCACCGCGGGTTCGGCCCGTCGTCGAAGGTGAGCGCCACCCCCCGGTCGCCGCTGTGCCGGTGCAGCCCAGCGGGCAGGTTCTTGGGCAGCGGGCGCAGCTGGGGCTTCGGCCGGGTGGTGCGGCTGGGCCGCGGGGTGGGCGTCGGACGTGACGGGGTGGCCGAGGCGGCGGGCGGGCCGCCGGCCTGGGGTGGGGTCTTGCCAGGTTCGCCACAGCCGGCCAGGAGCAGGACCAGGCCGACGGCGAGCGCCAGCACGGCGCGTGAGCGCATCGTCGCTCCCGGAGGGGGTCGGGGTACGTGGACTTTCCGACCGTAGTGGACGAAGCGCCGATCCGGGAGGGGCGGTCAGCCGGTCGTCGACTGGTCCAGCGAGTCGCGTACGGCCAGCGCCAGCGAGACCGCCTCGGTCAGGTCCACCGGGCGGACGACCCCCGCGGGCAGCGTGTCGGCCCGCCAGCCCGGCCCGGCGGCGAGCACCAGCAGCGGTCGCCGCGGGGCGGCGAGCAGTGCGGAGAGCTGGTGCGGATCGGCGGTGGACCGGGTGTGCGACCAGAGCACCACGGCCGCCGGTCCGGTCCGGTTGACCGCCTCGACCAGGGCCGGCTCCGGCACCCGCGCACCCAGCATCCGATAGCTCACCCCGGCCTCGGCGAGGGCGGCGCCCAGCGCCTCCAGCGGCAGGCTGTGCTGCTCCTCGTCGGCGCAGGAGAGCAGGATCCGGGCCGGTCCGGTGGTCGGGTGGGCCCGGGCCATCGCCACGAGCGCCTCCGACACGCACCGGGACATCAGGTGTTCCACCTCGATCAGCCCGGCGGTGGCGGCGTGCCGCTCCCCGATGCCGACGAGCACCGGCCGGACCAGCCCGTCCCACGTGGCGACCACGCCGTCGGTGGCGAGGGCGTCCGCGATCGTGTCGCCGATGGCCGCCGCGTCCAGCCGCATGGCCGCCCGGGCCAGCCCGCGGGCGACCGGGCCGGCCCGGCCGACCGGGATGGTCGTCCCGCCGCCGTCCCGGAGGCCACCCAGGCCGGCGTCCGGTGGCCGCCCGGCGGCGGACCCGCCGAGCCACAGCCTCGCGCCGAGCTCAGGCGGTACGGCGGCGGGCGCCTGGCGGGCCCAGCGGGCGGCCTCGGCCGGGGTCACCCCCTCCGCGGTGAGCCGCCGCATGATCTCCAGGCGCGCGAGGTCGGCCGGCGTGTAGCGCCGGTGGTGCCCCGGTACGTGCTCGCTGGGACCGAGGCCGTAGCGCTGGTGCCAGGTGCGGAGCGTGGTGACCGCGACGCCGAGCCGGCGCGCGACGGCTCCCGCGCTCAGCGCCTCATCGGCCACCCGACCGCTCCGGTGCCTCGTCGGCCGGCCTGCCGGACGGCCGGGACGCGTCGGCGGCGGTCGGCGCCGGCCGCAGCAGCCGGTTCACCACCCCGCCCAGCCACGGCGCGTACGCGCGGGGATCGACGTCGAGGTCGGCCTCGAGGGCGCGCGGGTCGACCCAGCGCAGGGTGGCCACCTCGTCGGGGTCCGGTCGGGTGGGCAGGTCGGCCGGCACGTCGGCGCGGAGCACGTGGTCGTACTCGAACTCGACCCGGCCGGTGGCCGGATCCTCGGCGTAGTAGACGTACACGCCGACCTCGGTGAGCTCGACCGGGCCGATGCCGAGCTCCTCGGCCAGGCGGCGGTTGGCCGCCTCGGCCAGGGCCTGGCCCGGCGTCGGGTGCCCGCAGCAGGAGTTGGCCCAGCGCAGCGGGAAGCGGGTCTTCACGGCGGCCCGCTGCTGGAGCAGGACCCGTCCGTCGGGGTCGACCAGCAGCACCGAGAACGCGCGGTGCAGCCGGCCCGGCGGCTGGTGGGCGGCGGCCACGGTCGCCTCGCCGAGCGGGTGGCCGGTGTCGTCGACCAGCTCGACCAGGTGCCCCTCCCGGGCGGTCACGCCGCGCTCCCCGTGATCCGCGCGGCGGCCAGCTTGCCACTGATCAACACCATCGGCACGCCGACGCCGGGCTGGGTGCCGGAGCCGACGAAGACCACGTTGCCGAGCGTCCGGTGCAGGTTGGCCGGCCGGAACGGCCCGGTCTGGAAGAGACTGTGCGCGGCGGCGAACGGGGTGCCGGCGGCCATGCCCTGCTCCGCCCACTCCGCCGGGGTGACCGCCCGCAGCACCTCGATCCCGTCGCCGAAGCCGACGTAGCCCCGTTCCTCTAGGGTGTCGACGAGTTGATCGGCGTACCGGCGGGTCAGGTCGCCGTGCCAGTCGAACGGGGCCCGGTCGAGGTTCGGCACCGGGGCGAGCACGTAGTAGGTGTGCTTCCCGGCCGGGGCCACCGACGGGTCGGTCCGGCTGGGGTTGGTCACCAGCAGCGACGGGTCCGTCATCAGCTCGCCTCGCCGGATCACCTCGTCGAACGTGCCCTTCCAGGAACGTCCGAAGTGGATGTTGTGATGGGCGATCCTGCCATAGCCCTGGGCGGAGCCGACGTGCAGCACCACGCAGGAGGGCGAGTAGGTGAGCTTCCGCTCCCGGCCGGGGGGCAGCAGGTCCCGGTAGGCGACCGGCAGGTCGGGGTTGAGCACCACGACGTCCGCGGGGACGAGTTCACCCTCGGTGGTCAGCACCCCGGTGGCGCGGCCGTGCGCGGTCTCCACCCGGCTCGCCGTGGTGCCGTACCGGATCTGCACGCCGTGCTTCTCCGCGGCGCCGGCCATCGCCCGGGAGACCGCGTGGATGCCGCCGCGCGGGAAGCACACGCCGGCCACCGAGTCGAGGTACGCGATGACCGCGTAGAGGGCCAGCGCGTCGTGCGGCGCGAGGCCGGCGTACATCGCCTGGAAGGAGAAGATCCGCTGGGTACGCGGGTCGCGGAAGAACTGGTTGATCTTCGTCTGGAGCCGCCGGAAGGCCCCGTTGGCGAGCAGCTTCAGCAGGTTCCCGGTGAGCAGGTCGGTCGGCGCGTCCAGGTTGCGCTCGATGAAGTCGGCGCGTTCCCACCGCCACAGGTTCCGCGCGTAGTCGACGAAACGCAGGTAGCCGTCGGCCTCCCGGGGGCCGCAGACCCGGGCGATCTCGGCGGCCATCCGGGTGGTGTCGGTGATCACGTCGAGGGTCGACCCGTCCGGGTAGTACGCCCGGTAGGCCGGTTCGAGCGGGGTCAGGTCGAGCCAGTCGGTCAGCTCCTCGCCCACCGCGCCCAGCGCCTCGGAGATCAGGTCGGGCATGGTGAGCACGGTCGGACCGGTGTCGAACTCGTACCCGTCCACGCTGAGCCGGCCGGCCCGCCCGCCGGGCACCGGCTCGCGTTCCAGGACGGTCACCTGCCGGCCGCTCCCGGCCAGGTGCAGCGCGCAGGCCAGGCCCCCCAGGCCCGCGCCCACGACGACCACCCGGTCCGTACGTCCGTTCACGGTCCGCACGCGACCACCTCCCTCACGAAGTTGCCCATCATGCCCGCCGCGTGGTCGCGGCCGTGGCGAGACCCGTCAGCGCGGTGCGTGCGGTCTCGTCGATCGACGTGATGTGGAGCGCGGCGAGCGCCTCGCCGACCCGCTCGGAGATCATCCGTTCCACCCGGGAGACCGCTCCGGTGTCCCGGACCAGCTCGGCCAGCCGGGCCACCTCGCCGGGGGCGGTGACCGCACCGGCCCGGTCCAGCACCCGGCGCTGGTCGGGGGTGGCGAGCTGCCGGGCCAGCATGAGCAGCGTGGTCGGCTTGCCGGTACGCAGGTCGTCGCCGGCCGGCTTGCCGGTGGTGGCCGGGTCGCCGTACACGCCCAGCAGGTCGTCGCGGAGCTGGAACGCCTCGCCGACGGCCAGCCCGTACCGGGTGTAGGCGGCGATCAGGGGCGAGTCCGGGTGGGCCCCGGCCAGGCCGGCGCCGAAGAGCAGCGGGCGTTGCACCGTGTAGCTGGCGGTCTTGTAGCGGGCCACCCGCAGCGCCCGGTCCACCGACCAGTTCGCCGCGTCGTTCTCCCCGAGCACGTCGAGGAACTGCCCGGCCACGGTCTCGATCCGCATCCGGTCGTAGCAGCGCCGGACGTCCAGCAGTCGGGCCGGTGGCACGGCGGCGTGCGCCATCAGCCGGTCGGCCCAGACCATGCAGAGGTCGCCGATGAGCACGGCGACGGCCTCGCCGTATCGGTCCGGGTCACCCGTGTGGCCGGCGGCCCGGTGCCGGGCGGCGGCGGCGCGGTGCGCGGTGGGCAGCCCGCGCCGGGTGTCGGAGGCGTCCATCACGTCGTCGTGCACCAGCGCGAAGGTGTGCAGCAGCTCCAGCGCGGCCAGTGCCGGCAGCACCGTGGACAGCGGCGGGTCGCCGCCGGCCACCCCGCGCCAGCCCCAGTACGCGAAGGTCGGGCGGACCCGTTTGCCGCCGGCCAGCACGCAGTCCCGTGCCGTCGCGGCGAACCCGCCCATCGCCGCGTCGATCTCGGTGAGCGAGTCGACCTCGGTGGCCAGGAACGCGGCGAGGGTCTCGTCGACCCCCTCGACCAGCTCTCTGGTGAACGCGGCCAGGACGCCGCGGACGGGATCCTCCGTCGCACCCGGCTGCGTCGGGGCGACGCGGAGCGCATTACCCGCAACTGCGTCGTTGGCCATGTGGGCGAGCGTACCCTAAGGTTACGAGTTGCGTCGATTGGTGCGTCGAAAATGAGGAGGGCCGGTGGACACGGATCTCACCGCTGCCTATGACCGCTGCCGGGACCTGCACCGGCGCCACGGCCGTACCTACTATCTCGCCACGCGCCTGCTTCCGACCTGGAAACGGCGGCATGTGCACGCCCTCTACGGCTTCACCCGCTACGCCGACGAGATCGTCGACCGCACCGAGGAGCTGCCGACCGCCACCCGCGCCGCCCGGCTCGAGGAATGGTCCGCCCGGTTCGTCGCCGGCCTGCACGGCGAGCCGGTCGACGACCCGCTGCTCCCCGCCGTGCTGCACACCATCGCCGTCTTCGATCTGGACCGCGGCGACTTCGCGTCGTTTCTGCGCAGCATGGCGATGGACCTCACGGTGACCGCCTACCCGACCTACCCCGACCTGCTCGACTACATGGAAGGCTCGGCGGCCGTCATCGGCACCATGATGCTGCCGATCCTGGGCAGCTCCGACCCGGCCGCCGCCCGCGAACCGGCCCGCCAGCTCGGCTTCGCGTTCCAGCTCACCAACTTCATCCGGGACGTGGCGGAGGACCTGGACCGGGGCCGCACCTACCTGCCCGACGAGGACCTGACCCGGTTCGACGTCACCCGGGAGGACCTGCTCGCCGCCCGGGCCGCCGGCCGGGCCACCCCGAGGATCCGCGAGCTGATCGAGTACGAGGTGGCCCGCGCCCAGGCCCACTACCTGGCCGCCGCGCCGGGCATCCCGCTGCTCGCACCCGCCTCGCAGACCTGCATGCGCACCGCGTACGCGCTCTACGGCGGGATTCTCGACGAGGTGGCCGCCCAGGACTACGACGTATTCACGCGCCGGGCCGTCGTACCGCGGCGGAAGCGGGCGGCGGTGGCCGCGCGGGCGCTGCTCACCCCGGCCGGCACGCCGGTGACGGTCCCCGGCCCGGCGCCCCGGCCGGCCCTGGTCGGGGCGTGAGTAGCCCTGTGTCAAGCCTTCACTGGTTGATCTTGGTTGAGGAGTCGTTGGAGTGCTCGGTGCTGGGTGGGGTCGTAGGCGGTGCCGG
>NZ_JBSGJR010000218.1:0-9999 GCF_053605645.1 Micromonospora sp. NPDC003776 | reverse complement strand
TCCGCGGCTGCAGAGGGGAACGAAGCCGCAAAATCGATCATGCATCCACGGCTAGGCAGCAAGCGCCGCAACACACCCAATTAGCCAGCAGGATCGATCTGCCGTCGGATCTCGCCGAATCCGGCGTCGGCGACCTTGCGGGCCAGGCGCCGGTTGGTGAGCATGCCCGCGACGTTGAGGTCTTCGACCACCACGATGGCGTATTCGGCGGTGATGGTGGTGGTGAGCTTGTGCAGCCCGTCGGCGCGCAGGTTCGCCACCCGGTAGTGCACGCGGTTGCGCTCACGGTCGGCCTTTAGCCACCGCTTCGACGGTGTCTGCCCGGTGCGGCGGTCGGGCCCCTGCCGTCGGGAGACACGGCGACACAGGCGCTTGAGCTGTTTGATGGCCTGGTCGTAGTGGGCTGGGTTGGGCACGTACCGGACTTCACCTGCCGAGTCGGCCATCACGGCGAGGCACTTCACGCCGAGGTCCACGCCGACGGCCACGTCGGGCCGGCTCGGCGTGCGCTGGGCGCGTTCGATCTCCACTTGGAAGGACACAAACCAGCGGCCACGTTCCCACCGCACTGTGGCCGACAGGATGCGGGCGGTGCCGTTACCCACGCGGCGCTCAAGCTTGCGGGTGGTCTCATGCGTGCGGATCGTCCCGAGCCGGGGCAGCGTGACGTGCCGTCGGTCCGCCTCGACACGGATAGTGCCGGTGGTGAACCGGCAAGACATGCCCGCCCGGTTCTTCGACTTGAGGCGAGGAACGCCCATTCGCCGACCTTTGCGCTGCCCACGCTTGGACTTGGCGTAGTTGTCAAACGCGGCAGCTGCGGCTGTCAACCCGGAGTTGTATGCCTCCTTCGAGTTCTCCTGCCACCATCGGCAAAAACGCGGGTGGGTCTTCTTGACCCGGTTGAACTCCTTACGCAGCGCGGGCAGCGACCACGGCCGCCACGGCGTCAGATCCTGCCCCGAAACACCGTAGGACTCCTCCGCCCTGCGCTGCCACCACGACGCGCACACCCACGACACAGCCCAGTTGTAGGCCGCACGCGCCGCACCGCAGTGCGACCGCAGCGCCTGCTGCTGACCGGCATTCGGGTCCAGCGCGAAGCGGAACGCCTGCACCACGCAGCCGGGGCGCGGTTCGAACCTCTTCACCGCCCGCAGTCTCCACGATGCACAGCCCACGTCGAGTGGTCGTACAGATCAACACCAGCCCACCGCAGGGCAGCGATGTCCAGGTCACTCAACAGCTGCGGGTCGACCTCTCCGCAGGCACCGGTGTGGGCACGCACCAACTCCTTACTGGCACGAAATGCCATATCCGAGGCGATCAACTCTTCCTCGGGACTCCGGAAATGCTTGGCTCCAGCCAGGAGCCGGCGGGTGACCTTCTCCTCGACGATGACCAGCTTATGGCGCCGCTCCAGCTCTTCACGTTCCTCGCGGGCGATCCGCTGCGCCTGCCGCGCCGCACTCTCCGCCAACAGTCCGACAAACCACCGCGGCGCAGCGACCGGATCCTTCATCCACTCCCTGGCGTGCTGCGGGGTTAGCTGCTCGATCACACCAGCGGCACGCATCACCGCCGCAACCTCATGCACCTTCAACCGCATCATGTTTGCCACCTGCACCGGGCACAGAGCGCGATCGGCCTTCTTCTGCGGGCTCACCTTCTTACCCACGGCCTTCTTCCCCCGTTACGGCGGCAACAGCGCCGGCGGCCCGGTTCTTCGCCGCCCGCTGACCGTAAAGACTTGCACACATCGACGAGAGCACGTCAGTCATGTCATTCACCAGGTCGTCCGCGGACTCCTGCGTGTCGAGGATCAGCAGCTCCCGGCCGGTAGCGGCCAGAGCGGCCTGCAGGTGCTCGACGCCGAAGCGCGCCAGCCGGTCCTTGTGCTCCACCACGATCACTCTCGCCGACGCATCCGACAGGATGCGACGCAACCTGCGCCGATTGCCGTTCAGGCCAGAGCCGACCTCGGAGACAACCTCGCCCACGGCCAGACCCTGCGCCGTCGCTCCCGGCACGACGCGGGCAACCTGCCGATCAAGATCCGACTTCCGGTCAACGGAGGACACCCGGCAGTACGCCATCACACGGTCGTTCGGGTTTCGCCTCCAGCACCAGCCACGAACCGGAGCGCGCCTTGACCACAGAAACCGGCATCTTGCCGTCCCGCGCCCACTCCCAACCAGTCTGATAACGCACACCAACCCGCCGCGCCCACCCGGACAACCTCACAAGATCAAGAATACCGAAAGAAGACTGAAGTTCATCGACGAATCGCGCAGGAGGTGGAATCCCCGGCCGGTCCGGGATGCCGTGCGGGGCGTTCAGCATGTACAGCTGGTACGCCGGCAGCGCGGCATCGAGCACCGCGAGGGCCGCCCGGGGCGGCACCTGGTTGCCGCTGGCCACCACCCGGGGCACGCCCGGCATCCGCCCGAGCACCGCCGCCAACCCGGATTCCGACACCACGCGCATGACACCCCGCCCCTCGTCGACGGCTGGCCCTCACCCGTCGACCAGGAGCATTCCGCCGCGAAGGTCCCGCCGGACAGGGCCGGAGGTCCGTGACGATCATCTCCACGGCCGGTGCGACAGGCGTAGGAGACGACCCTGATCATTCGCCACAGGTGTCCGATGACCCGCACGTCCGTCGATCCATAGGTTCGGTGCGACCGTCGCGGCGGCGTCGCCCCGCCACCCGGTACGGGCTCGTACCCGCTGATCGACGGCCGGTGTGGGGAGGAGGAGCACGCGGATGCGTAAAGGAAGACTTGCCTGGCGGGCCTCGGTGGTGGCGCTGGCGATGATGGCCACCGGCCTGCCGGCGGCGGGCGCGGCGGCCCAGCCGGGCGCCGACGAGCGACCCGGGCTGGCGATCGAGGGCGGCGTCACCCAACCGGTGTTCGGGTACGCCGACGCGGTCCGGGAACGGATCTTCGTCACCTCGGACGTGGACACCGACGGAGACGGCGCCCGCGATGTCGTGGCCATGGACATCATGCGGCCGCGCGCCAGCGAGAACGGCCTCAAGGTGCCGGTGGTGATGGACGCCAGCCCCTACTACTCGACGGTCTGCCGGGGCAACGAGAGCGAATGCAAGACGGACGTCGACGGCGACGGGCTGAACGACAAGTGGCCGCTCTTCTACGACAACTACTTCGTCCCGCGCGGCTACGCGGTGATCCTGCTCGACATGATCGGCACCAACAAGTCGACCGGCTGCCCGGTCACCGGCGGCCGGGCCGACAACATCAGCGCGCCGACCGCCATCGACTGGCTCAACGGGCGCCGGCCCGGGTACGACGCCGCCGGCCGGGAGGTCGTCGCGGACTGGCACAACGGCCGCACCGGCATGATCGGCAAGTCGTACGACGGCACGCTGGCCAACGCCGCCGCAGCCAGCGGGGTCGAGGGCCTGACCACCATCGTGCCGATCTCCGCCATCTCCAGCTGGTACGACTACTCGCGCAGCAACGGCCTGGTCACCCGGGCGAACAACTACTCGGGCAGCCTCGCCAACACGGTCACCGACCCGGGCCGCCGGGCGTACTGCGCGCCGGTGCGGACGGCCCTCGGGCAGGGCGGCGACGACACCACCGGCGACTACAACGACTTCTGGGCCGAGCGGGACTACGTGCCGCACGCCGACCGGGTCACCGCGAGCGTCTTCGTGGTCCACGGGATCAACGACGACAACGTCCGGCCGGACCACTTCAGCAAGTGGTGGGCCGCGCTGGGCGAGCAGGGGGTGCCGCGCAAGCTCTGGCTGACCGGCACCGGCCACGTCGACCCGTTCGACTTCCGCCGGGCCGCCTGGGTGGACACCCTCCACCGCTGGTTCGACTACTGGCTGCAGGGCATCGACAACGGGATCATGCGGGAGCCGGCCGTCGACCTGGAGCGGGCGCCGGACGTCTGGGAGACGGCGCGTACCTGGCCGCTGCCGGACACCCAGCCGACCCAGGTGTTCCTGCAGGCCCCGGCCGCCGGCAACGCGGGCGGGCTGTCGGTCCGGTCCGGTCCGGGCAACGCGTCGGCGACCTTCCAGGACACCCCGACCATGACCCAGACCAACGCCATCCGCCACCCGTCGGACCCGCTCGCCAACACCGAGAACCGGCTGGTGTTCCTCTCCGCCCCGCTCAAGGCGGCGCTGCACATCTCCGGCACGCCGGTCGTGCGGCTCAACGCCACGGTCGACGGGGTGGACACCAGCTTCGCCGGACTGCTCGTCGACTACGGCACCCGGCCACGGTTCAGCACCGCCGGGGACGGCGTCCGGACGCTGACCGAGGAGGACTGCTGGGGCGGGACGGCCGACTGGGGCGGCTTCGCCGAGGACGCCTGCTACCGCAAGGTCGAGAAGAACGTGGCGACCAACCCGCAGGAACTGGTCACCAAGGGTGTCATCGACGGCCTCAACCTGGACTCGCTGTCGGCCTCGGTGCCGCTGGTGCCCGGCCTCAAGACCGCGGTCGACCTGAACCTGCTGCCCGAGGACTACGTCTTCGACGCCGGTCACCAGATCGGGGTGGTGCTGCTCGGCTCGTACTCCGGCTACAGCAGCCGGGCCAAGCAGACCCGCGCCCACATCACCGTCCACTTCGACCGGAGCCGGATCACCCTGCCGGTGGTCGGCGGGCGGGCGGCGGCCGTGGCGGCCGGCCTGTAGGAATCCCGGGGTGGGGCGTCCGGCATGGGCGCCCCGCCCCGTCGGGCCCGGGCCGCGCTCACCGTCCGGGCTGGTACTGGCCGGTCAGCCGGCCCAGCTTCAGGGCCAGGTGCAGGCAGAGCCGCTCGTTGCCGTCCTTCAGGTCGGTGCCGGCGAGCTGCTCCACCCGTTGCAGGCGGTAGTACAGCGTCGTCCGGTGCAGCCGCAGCCGCTCCGCGGTGGCGTGCGCGTTCCCGGCCAGGTCGAGGTAGGCCTCCAGGGTCTCCAGCAGCACCTGGTGGGTCTCGTCACCGAGCAGGCCACCCAGCCCCGGGTGCACCCGCGCGGCGTCCAGGTGCCGGGCGTCCACCCCGGACAGCAGCCGGTAGATGCCCAGGTCGGACCAGGAGACGATCGGTCCCAGCGCGGGCAGCTGGACGGCCACCCGGGCCGCCTGGAAGGCCTCCTGATAGGACAGCACACTGTCGTACAGCCGGTGCCGGCGCTCACCGACGCCGAGGACGGTCCGGGCCACCGACGCCAGCCCCCGGGTCGCCCCGCGCAGGGCCGCGCCGAGATGCGCGGCGGCGTCCTCCGCGGCCACCCGGCCGGTGCTGCGTCCGCCGCAGAGCAGCAGCACCCCGTGGTCGTGCCGGACCAGGTGCAGCGTCTCCCGCGAACCCACCCACTGGCGGGTGGCGACGAGGGCGTGCTCCAGGGCGACCCGGGCCGCGTCGTCGAGCACCTCGCCCGAGGTCACGGCCAGGTGACCGACCAGGGCGGTGACCTCACCGTCGCGGGCCAGCACGCCGTCGGTCAGCAACGATCGGACCGCCTCGCACCGGGCCTCCGGGGACTCCACCAGGAGGGTACGGGTCGCCTCCGCCTCCCGCTGTGAGGTCAGCTCGCCGAGCAGGTTCTCCCGGTAGAGGGCCAGCGACAGGTCCGGCATCGCCTCGGTGACCGCCGAGATGTCCTCGTCGCTCATCCCCTCGGCCTCGTCGATGAACCACACGAAACCCAGCAGCAGGTCCTGGTGCCGGATCGGCACGCAGACCCGGGGCAGCAGGTCCAGCTCCGGGCAGGCCGGGGTCCGCACCGGCTGGCGAGCACCCATGATGCCGTTCTCCCGCGCCCAGGCGATCACGTCCGGGGTGGTGTGCCGGCTCAGGATCGAGCTGCGGCGTACCGCGTCGATCACCCCGGTGTGCGCGCTGTACACGACGACCCGCTGGCGGCGGTCCTCGATGAGCGCCGGTCGTTTCACCCGCGCCGCGATCCGGTCGACGATGCGTTGCAGTTCCATGCGCATGCGCTGCTCCCGGACCAGCCCGTCCCGCCCGGGTCGCCCGTTCGGTCCGGCCTGGATGTGTGCTGGTAGGGCCGTTCGCCTACCTTCCGATGAGGTCGGCGGAAGCGCAATCCCCCGGGTCGGCATCGCGACACGCGTACCCGCCGCGGCCACGACGGTTCCGGCATCTGTCGGAAGACCCCGCCCGGTCGGCCTCCCTAACGTGTGCGGATGCACCGAGGGTCCGAGAAGGGAACACCATCGTGGCCGCAACCAGGCCCTGGCAGGGCGTCGTCGTCCTCCTCCCCACCCCGTTCCGGGCGGACCTGTCGGTCGACCACGACCGGCTCCAGGAGCACGTCCGGTGGCTCGCCGACGCGGGCTGCCACGGGGTGACCCCCTGCGGCCCGGTGGGGGAGCACCGCACCCTGTCCGACGGGGAACGCGCCGACGTGCTCCGCGCCGTGGTCGAGGCCGCGCCGCCGGGCTGCGCGGTGGTCCCGGACGTCGGCGGGTACGGCAGCCGTCAGGCCCGGCGCTGGGCGGAGCAGGCGACGGCGCTGGGCGCCCAGGCCGTTCTCGCGCCGCCGCCGGTCGGCTACCCCGCCGGCGCCGCCGAGGTCGTCGCCCACTACCGGGAGGTGGCCGCGGTCGGGCTGCCGGTGGTGGTGTACGGCGACCCGGTCGAGTCCCGGGTGGACCTCACCCCGGAACTGCTCGCCCGCATCGCCGAGACCGACGGCGTCGTGGCGGTACGCGAGCGGGACGTCCGCCGGCTGCACCGCGTCCGCGACCTGTGCCCGCACCTCGACGTGCTGGTCGGCGCGGACGACCTGCTGCTGGAGCTGACCGTGTGCGGCGCGGCCGGCTGGATCGGTCACAGCGCCAACGCCCTGCCCGAGCTCTGCCTGCGCCTGCACCGGCTCTGCGCGGCGCGTGACCTGGCCGCGGCGCTGCCGCTGTACGCGCAGCTGCACCCCCTGCTCAGCTGGGACTCGCGGCCCGAGGTGGTGCAGGTCGTGAAGCTGGCGATGGGGCTGACCGGCCGGTACGGGGGCCCGTGCCGGCCGCCGCGCGGCGCGTTGCCGCCGGAGACCGAGGAGCGGGTGTGCCGGGACGTGCGGCGGGCGGAGCGGGCCGCCGTCGCCGGGTGACGGCGCCGGCCGGGCACCGTCCTGCACGTGTCGAAAGCCGCCGATCCACCTGCCGACATCTGCACGGTGACCGCCGCACCGGCCGACTCCTAGATTCGGGGTCGGGCGTGATCATCCGGGCCGGCGAGCGCGCCCGCCCGGCGACGGCACCGCCTCGGCGTGGCCGCCGCCGCGCCGTGACCCGGCACCGTCGCCCGATCGCCCCACCCCCTGAGCCCCCGACCTGAGAGGTGACTCGATGCACCTTCTGACCAGCAGGCGCGCGGTGTGGCGTTCGGTGCTGGCCGCCGCGGTCACGACCGTCCTGGTCGCGACCGGTGCCGCCGGACCGGCCGCCGCCGCCCCGGGTGACGCGCCGGACGGTGCCGCCCCGTTCCAGGTGCTCGACCCGCAGCACTGGCAGAACCCGGACACGATGACCTGGGACGACTACAAGCAGGTACCGAACACGAACTGGGCCGATCCGAATGTGCGCGGGTCGGTCCGTAACTTCAAGATCGCGCTGGTCACGCTCGACTACCCGGACCAGCCGTTCGTCATCACCAAGCCCGCCGGCTCGTCGGTCTTCGGCAACCCGCAGGCCAGCGCCGCGAACGTGCCCCGGGAGCGGGTCCCGCAGTTCTACACCGACTTCCTCAACAAGCCGGGCGACCTGAACCGGGGACACACCCTGCACGAGTACTGGATGCAGGACTCCAACGGCCGGTACGGCGTGGACCTGACCGGCTTCGGCCCGTACGAGATGCCGGCGAAGTCCTACCAGTACGGCATCGACAACGGCTTCAACCCCGGCGCCTGCCCGTCGGGGGAGGCTTGCGCGAAGAACATCCGCACCGACGGGCTGGGCGCCTGGCGCGCGGCGGTCGGCGACGCGGTGGCCAACAGCTTCGAGCTGGTCTTCATCCTCTCCGCCGGCCAGGACGAGTCGTCGACCTGGCAGGAGTTCGGGCAGATGATGTTCCAGACCAAGGAGGACGTGCCGGACGCCTGGGGCCCGCCGGACCCGAACCTGCCCAACTACGCGAAGACCCGGTACGTCGACTGGACCTCCTGGAAGGCGGCCGCCACCATCTGGCCCAACGCGGGCGGCGGCTCGTCCACCCAGGCGGAGAGCTCCGGCATGGGCGTGTACGCGCACGAGCTGAGCCACCTGCTGAGCATCGGGGACAACTACAACAACCCGTACGGGGTCCCGCTGCGCCGCGCGTACACCGGCATCTGGAGCATGATGTCGCGCGGCTCCTTCAACGGTCCGGGCGGACCGCACACCCGGTGGCAGATCCCGCCGGTCAACGGCGGCTCGATGGGCTCACTGCACAGCGTCCGCGACAAGCTGAAGATCGGGCTGCTCGGTGAGGAGCACGTGCTGCGGCTGTCCCGGGAGGCGCTGGCCGCCTCGGGCATGGTGGTCGCGGACGTCACCGCCCGCGCGGTGGACGCCGGCCCGAACGGGCTGACCGGCATCAACATCGCGATGAACGCGGACCGCTCCCCGGCGTGCAGCGTGACCACCGACCCGCTCTGCGACGGCGGCCGCTACAACAACTACACGCTCGAGGTCGTCGACCGGATGGGCGCGGACTCGTTCACCCCGGACAGCGGCGTGCTGATCAGCAAGACGAAGAACACCGACAGCGCGCCGTTCGTGTGGGTGGTCGACGCCAACCCGCAGGACATCGACATGGTGGACTTCTACCAGCCGAACGGCACCCCGCAGAAGATCACCATGGGCGACTACCGGCAGCTGTCCGACGCGCTGTTCCACGCCGGCGCCAACTCCGGCAGCGAGTACGAGTACGTCGACGAGGCCAACCGGCTGCACTTCTACGTGCTCAACCTGCGCCGGGACGCCGACGGGGTGCTGTCGTACACGGTGGCGGTCCGGTCGCTGGACGGCGCCGGGGCGAGCGAGCACGGGGTGGCCCTGTCCAAGGGTTCGCTGGTCACCCGGGGCGAGCCGACCGGCAAGGGCGCGACCTGCACCTTCGACCTGACCAACACCGGCACGTACGTGGCCGGTGAGCAGCAGCACCCGGAGGACGCCGGCGCGTACCTGAAGTCCGACGTGTACCGGCTCTCGGCCACCGTCGGTGGCCAGGGCTGGCGGGTGCAGCTGCCCAACGAGCTGGCCACCGCCCAGTTCGGCGCCACCATCCCGGTCGACGTCTCGGTCGGCGCCGGCGCCGACGCGACCGCGACCACCCTGGTGACCCTCACCGCCACCTCGGAGAGCGACCCGAGCCGGACGGTGACCAGCCAGTGCCGGGTCGAGCGACCCCGCGCGCTGCTCGGCTGAGCCACGGGTACGGCCCGGGGCGGTGCCAGCCGCCGCCCCGGGCCCACCCCGATGATCTGGGAGGACAGATGCGACGCCTGCCGGCAGCGCTGCTGCTGCCGTCGTTGCTCACCGGCGCGCTGACCGCGTGCGGTGACGCCGAGGAGGCCCGGTCGGCGATGACCGTGCGGGTGCTCGTCCGGGACATCAACATCCGGCCGGAGGGCGTGGAGTGCGCCGGCACCGGCCCGTACACCCACTTCCACAACCGGGCGCCGTTCCAGGTGATCGACCCCGACGGTCGGACGCTCGCCGAGGGCGCGCTGTCGCCGGGCACCTCCGTGGCCACCTTCGCCGAGGACCTGGAGGTGGCGCGCGTCCCGACGTACTGCGAGTTCGCGGTGCCGGTCGACGTGGCCGAGCGGGACGCCTACCGGCTGGTCGTCGACGGCCACCCGCCGATCCCGCTCACCCCGAACCGCAGCGAGGGGCCCGCGCTGGTCGCGGTGGTGCCGTCATGACCCGCCGGCCGGGCCTCCGGCTGGCCGCCGTCGCGCTGGCGCTGGCCGGGCTGCTCGGCTCGGCCGCCTGCTCGGGCGGCGATGGTACGCCGCGC
>NZ_JBSGJR010000217.1:0-10022 GCF_053605645.1 Micromonospora sp. NPDC003776 | reverse complement strand
ATGGTACTGCACTCGGGAGGGTGTGGGAGAGTAGGACACCGCCGGACAATCATTCACTGAGGGCCACCCCACACGGGGTGGCCCTCAGTGCATTCCACGATCCTTGAAATGGGGAAACGCCGCCGGCGGGCGGCGGCGTCTCGCGGGAGAACCCGGGTTCAGCGATGCTGGATGCCCTCCCGGAGCTGGCGGAAGAGTCGGGCGGAGTCGTCGACGGACCGGCCCGGGAACATCCCCATCACCACGCTGCCGTGGTCGGCCCAGCCGCAGATCGCGAAGTCACCGCCGTCACCGCTGGTCGTACCGCACTTCATCACGCCGCCCAGGCGCCCGGCGTCGACCTCGCGCAGGCCGGTGACCTTGCCGGTCTCGTCGGTCATCAACCCGAAGAGGCTGTCCAGGTCGCGCTCCGGTTGCCAGAGCAGGGTGGTGCCGCCGAAGACGAGCACCGCCCGCTTGGCGTCCGCCGGATCGCTGTAGACGGTGCCGAAGCTACGGTCCAGGTCGATGTCGGCGGCGAAGCCGTTCCGCAGGTAGTCCGCGGTGGTGCGGGCCCCGTCGCTGTCGTCCCGGGTCAGCCCGGCGAGCTTCGCCGGCGGGTTGAGCGTGGTGTCCTTCTGCGCCAGGACCCGCCAGCCGCCGACCCCGAGGGCGCCCAGGCCGGCGAGGCCGACGAGCAGCGCCGCGCGGAGGGCGATCCGACGCCGACGGGAGGCCGGCCGGGCCGCCTCGGGCTCCAGCGCCGGGTCGCGGCGGCTCAGCTGGATCGGCTCGTCGGTCAGGTCGAGGGGCTCCGCCCCGTCGCCGACCGCCCGCTCGGTGAGATGTGCGTCGGACATGTCCGCCACCGTACGCGAACAGGAGGTGGCGCACGTCGGGTCTCCGAAAGCGCTCCGTAGACTTTCAGGGTGACCGAGAGACTGGATGCCCGACGCCCCGACGCCCCGACCCTTGCCGGCCAGTACCAGCCCGGCGAGGTAGAGCAGCGACGGTACGAGCAGTGGGTAGCCGCCGGCCACTTCCGGGCGTCGGCGGAGAGCGACAAGCCCCCCTTCACCATCGTCATCCCGCCGCCGAACGTGACCGGCTCGCTGCACATGGGCCACGCGTTCGAGCACACCCTGATGGACGCGCTGAGCCGGCGGAAGCGGATGCAGGGCTACGAGGCGCTCTGGCTGCCCGGCATGGACCACGCCGGCATCGCCACCCAGAACCTGGTCGAGCGGCAGCTCGCCGGCGAGGGGCTGTCCCGGCACGACCTCGGCCGGGAGAAGTTCGTCGAGCGGGTCTGGCAGTGGAAGGCCGAGTCCGGCGGCGCGATCCTCGGCCAGATGCGGCGCCTCGGCGACGCGGTCGACTGGGACCGCGAGCGCTTCACCATGGACGAGGGCCTGTCCCGCGCGGTCCAGACCATGTTCAAGAAGCTCTTCGACGACGGCCTGATCTACCGGGCGAACCGCATCATCAACTGGTGCCCGCGCTGCCTCACCGCGCTCTCCGACATCGAGGTGGAGCACACCGACGACGAGGGTGAGCTGATCTCGATCCGCTACAGCGACGAGGTCGTGGTGGCCACCACCCGGGCCGAGACGATGCTCGGCGACACCGCGGTCGCGGTGCACCCGGACGACGAGCGCTACCAGCACCTCATCGGCACCGAGGTGGCGCTGCCGCTGACCGACCGGCGGATCCCGATCGTCGCCGACGCGCACGTCGACCCGAGCTTCGGTACCGGCATGGTCAAGGTGACGCCGGCGCATGACCCGAACGACTTCGAGATCGGCCAGCGGCACGACCTGCCGGCCCTGACGATCATGGACGAGCGGGGCATCATCACCGCGCCGGGCCCGTTCGAGGGGCTGGACCGGTACGAGGCCCGCCCGGCCATCGTCGCCGCGCTGCGCGAGCAGGGCCTGATCGTCGCCGAGAAGCGGCCGTACGTGCACGCCGTGGGGCACTGCTCCCGGTGCAAGACGACCGTCGAGCCGCGGCTGTCCCTGCAGTGGTTCGTCAACACCGCCCCGCTGGCGAAGGCGGCCGGCGACGCGGTCCGCGACGGCCGGGTGAAGATCGAGCCGGCCGAGCTGGCCAAGCGCTACTTCGCCTGGGTCGACAACATGCACGACTGGTGCATCTCCCGCCAGCTCTGGTGGGGCCACCGCATCCCGGTCTGGTACGGCCCGGACGGCGAGATCGTCTGCGTCGGCCCGGACGAGCAGCCGCCGACCGGCGAGGGCTGGCGGCAGGACGAGGACGTGCTGGACACCTGGTTCTCCAGCGGCCTGTGGCCGTTCTCCACCCTGGGCTGGCCGGAGCGCACCCCGGACCTGGCGAAGTTCTACCCGACCAGCGTGCTGGTCACCGGCTACGACATCCTCTTCTTCTGGGTCGCCCGGATGATGATGTTCGGCCTGTACGCGATGGACGGCGTGCAGCCGTTCGACGTGGTCGCCCTGCACGGCATGGTCCGTGACGAGCACGGCAAGAAGATGTCGAAGTCGTTCGGGAACGTGGTGGATCCGCTGGACTGGATCGACCGGTTCGGCGCCGACGCCACCCGCTTCACCCTGGCCCGGGGTGCCAACCCCGGGCAGGACGTGCCGGTCAGCGAGGAGTGGTGCCAGGGCTCCCGCAACTTCTGCAACAAGCTGTGGAACGCCACCCGGTTCGCGCTGCTGAACGGGGCGCACACCGACGGGCCGCTGCCCGAGGCGGGCACCCTCTCGACGGTCGACCGGTGGATCCTGTCCCGCCTGGCGCACGTCACCGCGGAGGTGGACGAGCAGTTCGAGGCGTACGAGTTCGCCAAGGTCTGCGACCTGCTCTACCACTTCGCCTGGGACGACGTCTGCGACTGGTACGTGGAGCTGAGCAAGCCGGTGCTCGCCGAGGGCGGGCCGGCGGCCGAGGCCACCCGGCGGGTGCTCGGGCACGTGCTGGACCAGTTGCTGCGGCTGCTGCACCCGGTCATCCCGTTCGTCACCGAGGAGCTGTGGACGGCGCTCACCGGTGGGGAGACGGTGATGACGGCGGCGTGGCCGGTGGCGGACCGTACCCTCGTCGACGACGCCGCGGAGGGCGAGGTCGGCACCCTGCAGCGGGTGGTGACCGAGATCCGGCGGTTCCGTTCCGACCAGGGGCTGCGGCCGACCCAGCGGGTGGCGGCCCGGCTCGACGGCCTCGCCGCCGCCGGCATCGCGGCGCACGAGCCGCTGATCCGGTCGCTGGTCCGCCTCGACGCCGCCGGTGACGACTTCCAGGCCAGCGCCACCCTCGCCATGCCCGGCGAGGTGAGCGTCGCGCTGGACACCCGCGGCTCGATCGACGTGGCCGCCGAGCGGGCCCGGCTCACCAAGGACCGCGCGGCCGCCGAGAAGGAGGTCGCCCAGGCGCGGGCGAAGCTGGACAATCCGGCGTTCGTCGGCAAGGCGCCCGAGCACGTGGTCGCCAAGATCCGGGAACGGCTCGCGGTGGCCGAGGCCGACCTGGTCCGCATCGACGCCGCCCTGGAGGCGTTGCCCTCGTGACCGACCGTAGCGAATTCGCCGAGGTGGAGGCCGCTCTCAACGCGCGCGGCTTCACCCGCATGCAGTTCGACCTGGAGAAGATCGAGACCCTGCTCGACCTGCTCGGCAGCCCGCAGCGGGCGTACCCGTCGATCCACCTGACCGGGACGAACGGCAAGACCTCCACGGCCCGGATGATCGACTCGCTGCTGCGGGCGTTCGGGCTGCACACCGGCCGCTACACCAGCCCGCACCTGGAGACCGTCCGGGAGCGGATCAGCCTGGACGGCGAGCCGGTCAGCGAGGAGCGGTTCGTCGCCATGTACCGGGAGGTGGCGCCGCTGGCCGAGCTGGTCGACCAGCGCTCCGCCGAGCCGCTCACCTACTTCGACCTGACCACGGCGCTGGCGTTCGCCACGTTCGCCGACGCGCCGGTCGACGTCGCCGTGGTTGAGGTGGGGCTCGGTGGCGCCGAGGACGCCACCAACGTCATCCAGGCCGGGGTCGCGGTGATCACCCCGATCGGGCTGGACCACACCGAGTGGCTCGGCGACACCATCGAGGACATCGCGCTGCACAAGGCGGGCATCATCCACAAGGGCGCCACGGTGATCGCGGCGGCGCAGGAGGAGGAGGCGGCCCGGCCGATCCTGGAGCGCTGTGCCGAGGTCGGGGCCACCGTCGCCCGGGAGGGCGCCGAGTTCGGGGTGCTGCGCCGGGCGGTGGCCGTCGGCGGCCAGGTGCTCACCATCCAGGGCCTGGGTGGGGTGTACGAGGAGATCTTCATCCCGCTGCACGGCGCCCACCAGGCGCAGAACGCGGCGGCGGCGCTCGCCGCCGTGGAGGCGTTCCTGGGCGCCGGGGCGCGCCGCCAGCTCGACGTGGAGGCGGTCCGGGAGGGCTTCGCCGCGGCCAGCTCGCCGGGCCGGCTGGAGAAGGTGCGGACCGCGCCGACGATCCTGCTCGACGGCGCGCACAACCCGCACGGGATGACCGCCACGGTCACCGCCCTCCAGGAGGAGTTCGCGTTCAGCAAGCTGGTCGGCGTGCTCGCCGTGCTGGGCGACAAGGACGCGGCCAGCCTGCTGGAGCTGCTGGAGCCGGTGCTCGACTCGCTCGTGGTCACCGCGAACAGCTCGCCCCGGGCGATGCCCGTCGACGAGCTGGCCGCGCTGGCCCGCGAGGTCTTCGGGTCCGAGCGGGTGCAGGTCGCCGAGGAGATGCCGGACGCCATCGAAGCCGCCGTCGCCGAGGCCGAGGCCGACGTTCCCGGCGAGCTGGCCGGCGTCGGCGTGCTGATCACCGGGTCGGTGGTGACCGTGGCCGACGCCCGCCGGCTGCTCAAGCGATGACCGGCCCGGAGGAGCGGCCGGCCGGCGGGCCGGCGGACGTGCCACCAGGCGAGGGCGAAGGGACGGGGCGGCGGCGATCCGGACTGCGCAACCCGGAGCGGGCGGTGCGCGGGTTGGGTGCCGGCACGCTGGCGTTGGAGGCGCTGGTGCTGCTGCTGGCCATCCAGCCGATCCGGCTGGTCGGCGGGCACCTGAGCGGTGCCGCCATCGGCGCGATCGTGGCGCTGGCGGTCGCCTGCGTGCTGCTGGCCGGGCAGATGAAGCGGTCGTGGGCCTGGCCGGTCGGCACGGTCCTGCAGGGCCTGCTGATGCTCTCCGGGCTGCTGCACTGGTCGTTGCTCGTGCTGGGCGTCATGTTCGCCCTGGTGTGGGGGTACGCGCTGCACGTACGGCGGGTCATCCTCGGCTGAGCCGGCGGTGGCCCGGCGGCCGCGGGAGGACGCCGCTCAGGCGTCGGCGAGGGTGCGCCACTGGGTGAGCGCGACGCCGTGCCCGTCCGGGTCCTTGAAGGCCGCCGCCCACACCTCCAGCTTGGTGCCCCGGTTCACCACCCGGGGGGCGTAGGTGAACCGGACGCCGGAGCCGCGCAGCCGCTGGTAGGCCGCCTGGATGTCGTCGACCTCGAGGTTGACGTGGACCAGCCGGCGGCTGATCGGGGCGGCCCCGGTCACCCGGCGCAGCACCAGGCGGGTCGCCCCGGAGGAGAGGACGGCGTTGCCAACGCCCCGGTCCATCTCCTCGAAGCCGAGGTCACGGTAGAAGTTCACGGACCGGTCCAGGTCGGTGACGAGCAGCGTGATCCCGACCCCGCTGATCGGGCTGCCGGCCACCTCGGCGGGCTCGTCGCCGGCCGCGCCGAAGATGGCCTCGTCCAGCTCCTCGGCGGTGGGGGGCGGCTCGGCGGCCGGCTCGTCCAGCGGGACGTCGATCGAGTCGACCGGAACGGTGTCGAACCCTTCCTCGGCGGGCGGGCGCGGGGCCGGCGCGCGGCGGGGCAGGGGGGCGCTCATCGGCTCGACCAGCTCGCCCTCCAGCACCATCGGGCCGCCGGGCCGCTGGTGCACCACGACCGGTTCGCGCTCCTCGGGCAGCCCCCCGACGTCGTCCAGGAGCGGGTCGGGCGCGGGCGGGAAGTCGTCGCGGAAGTCGTCCTCCGGAGCCCGGTCGGCCCACGGCGGCGCCTCCTGGGCGATCAGCACCTCCTCCACCGGGTCCGGAACGGCGTACTCGGGCGGCAGGTCGGCGACGGCGGCGGCGCTCTCGGCGTGCGTGGGCACCTCGTCCCAGAGCACCCGGACGTGCCGCTGGTCGTCGAGGGCCACCCGGACCGGCAGGGCCTGCCCCAGCGAGGGCCACTTGGCGACCGGGACCCGCGGCTCGATGATCTTCTTGGAGCGGGGCGGCAGCCCCGGCGCGTCGATCACTAGTTGCAGCTCGCAGCGGCCGAACGCGTACTGGGTGGGCGGCTCGGAGGCGCTGTGCACGTGGCCCAGCCCGACCACCCAGGTGCGCCCGCCGGCTCGTACGGTGGCCAGGGCGATCGCCAGCACGAGCAGCGCCACCCCGAGCGCCACGATGGCCCAGCTCGTCATGCCCAGGCCGAACAGCGTGATGAAGGTCGCCACAGTGCCCAGCACCGCGCCGATCAGCTTGCGTACCGGCGCGATGGTGCGGTTCCCGCCATTCGCCACAGTGGACCTCCCAGGGGTTCCAGGGCCAGGCTAGGCCGGATCGGCGGCCGAGGGAAAGAGCGGCCGCCGACCGGGCGCCGGGACCGGGTCGCTAGGCTGACCGTACCCAGCCCGCCCCGCTTCCGCGCACAGGAGGAACCCAGCGTGTCCAGCAGCAGCCCGGACGAGCGCACGCTCGTACTGATCAAGCCCGACGCGGTCCGCCGCGGTCTGGTGGGGGAGATCCTCGCCCGGTTCGAGCGCAAGGGCCTGCGGATCGACGCGATGGTGTCCCGGACCATGGACGGCGACTTCGCCGACCAGCACTACGCCGAGCACGTGGACAAGCCGTTCTACCCGCCGCTGAAGGCGTTCATGACCGGCGGTCCGCTGGTGGCCCTGGTGCTCTCCGGCGACCAGGTGATCGAGGTGGTGCGCGGGATGATCGGCAGCACCGACGGCCGCAAGGCCGCCGCCGGCACCATCCGCGGCGACTTCTCCCTGTCCAACCGGGAGAACCTGGTGCACGCCTCCGACTCGGTGGACAGCGCCAAGCGGGAGATCGCGCTCTGGTTCCCCGAGCTCGGCTGACCTCGTCGTCGACGGCCCCGGTTCCCCCCAAGGGGGCCGGGGCCGCCGCGTGCGGTCAGCCGGGGAGGCCGACCAGCTTGTCGGGATTGCCGACCAGGTAGAGGGCGGTGATCCGGCCGCCGGCGGCGGTCACGGTGAGCGTGTAGCGAACCCCGGTCGGCCAGGTCAGCACCAGCGCGGGCGCGCCGTTCAGCTCGGTCGGGACGGCCGCGATGCCGGGCCGCCGCGGGCCGTACACACCGGCGAAGAAGCGGGCGATCCGGTCCGCCCCGTGCAGCGGCTTCCGGGCCGCCCGCACCCGCCCGCCGCCGTCGCTCCACGCGGTGGCGTCCGCGGCCACCAGGGCGGTCAGCCGGGCCAGGTCACCCTGCCGGGCGGCGGCGAGGAAGGCGTCCAGCAGCCGCCGCTGCTCGGCCGGAGCCGCGGTGAAGCGGCGCCGTTCGTCGGCGAGCCGGGCCACCGCGCGACGGTGCAGTTGGCGACAGTCCGCCGCCGACCGGTCCAGCACGTCGGCGATCTCCGCGTACGGCAGGGCGAACGCGGTGTGCAGGACGTACACCGCCCGCTCCGGTGGGGTGAGCCGCTCCAGCAGGTGAAGCAGGGCGGTGGAGAGGGTCTCCCGCAGCTCGACGGTGTCCAGCGGTCCGAACGGCGACGGATCGGTGGGCACCGGTTCCGGCAGCCACGGGCCGACGTACGTCTCCCGGGCGGCCTGCCGGGCGCGCAGCCGGTCCAGCGCCAGCCGGGTGACCACGCGGGAGAGGTACCGGCGCGGCTCGGCGACCGAGTCCCGGTCGACGTCGAGCCAGCGCAGGTACGCCTCCTGGAGCACGTCCTCCGCGTCGTGCAGGCTGCCGAGCAGCCGGTAGGCCAGGCCCAGCAGCATCGGCCGCTGCGCGGTGAGCGCACCGGCCGCCTGCGCCGCCGCGGCTGGGGTCACACCTCGGCCGGCGGCTGCGTCTGGCTGGTCACCGAGATCCGATTCCACACGTTGATTGTGGCGATCGCGATCACCAGATCGGCCAGCTCCTTCTCCGACCAGACCTTCGCGGCGGCGTCCCAGACCTCGTCCGGTACGCCGTGCTCGCCCAGCCGGGTGACCGCGTCGGTCAGCGCCAGCGCGGCCCGCTCCCGCTCGGTGAAGAACGGCGCCTCCCGCCAGGCCGCGACGGCGAACAGCCGGCGGCTGGACTCGCCGGCCGCGAGCGCGTCCCGGCTGTGCATGTCCACGCAGAACGAGCAGCCGTTGAGCATCGACGCGCGCAGCTTCACCAGCTCCAGCACGGTGTGGTCCAGGTTGGCGTGGAGGTACTTCTCCAGCCCGAGCACCGCCCGGTACGCCTCCGGGGCCACGGTCGCAATGTTGATCCGGCTCATCGCCGCCTCCCTCATGTCGTCCGTACGCCCGCACGACGGATCCGGGCCCGGGCGGCGTGACAACGCGGCGGTGTGACGGTGGTCATGGAGCCGCCCGGCGCCGGAGGGGCGAGGCGGGCCGGACAGCTCCCCGTGTCGACCCTCGGCCGACGCTGCGGACCGCTCCCGCCCCGCGGCGCCGGCCGGTCGCCCCCGGGCGGCCGCGGGACGGCCACCGGGCGGGCCGGTGCCGCGCCCGTCACGCTAGGGCGGGACGCCCGGTGACGCCATCGATTCGGGACCGGCCGAATCCTCACGCCGAGGCGTGGACCGGTGCCCCGGACAGCAGGCCCAGCAGCGCCGCGCCGGAGGGCTCCAGCCCGTAGAGCACCCGGCGGCCGTGCCGCCGGCGGTGTACCACCCCGGCGGCGACCAGTGCGGCCAGGTGCTCGGAGACGGTGCTCGGGGCCAGCCCGAGCGCACCGGCCAGCCCGGCGGTGGTCGCCGGGCGGACGAGGGCGCGCAGCACGGTGGCCCGGCCCCGGCCGAGCAGTAGCGCCAGCCGGTCGGTGCCCGGTTCCGGGGAGCGGGTCGGCCCGCCGGCCAGCAGCGCCGCGCCCCGGGCCGGGTACGAGATCGCCACCACCTCGGGGTGGTCGGTCGAGCAGGCCAGCCCGCCCCCGGAGAAGATCAGCGGGATCAGCAGCAACCGTCGGTCGGCCGCCGCGACCTCCTGATCCCACGGCTTCGTCACGGTCAGCACCGGCCGTTCCCAGCGGGCCTGTTCGTGCAGGTCCGCCAGGAGCGCGTCCGGCCCGTCGGCGGCCAGCGCGCGGGCCCGGTGCAGCACCTCCTCGTCCAGCGCCGCCCGCATGGCCGGCCACCACGGGGCGAGCGCCGCCTCCCACCAGTCGAGCAGGTCCTCGGCCAACCGGTCGAGAGCGCCGGGCGGATCGGCGGCGAACGGGCGCAGCCACTCCGGCACCCCGTCCGGCCAGTGCCGGCCCAGCTGGGCGGCGACCACCTCGGCGGGCGTCGCCCGCAGCGTGGCGGCCTCCTCGGCCAGGGTGGGCGTGGCCCCGGGCGGAATCGGGCTGAGGAAGTCCGGCAGGTTCGCCCCGGCGTCGAGGTAGACCCGGACCGGGGCGGAGGCCGGCAGCCGGGCCAGCACCCGGCGGGCGTGCCGCGCCCACCCGGTGTAGGGCCAGGTCAGGTCGTCGGGATTGCGGTGCAGCAGCCAGAAGCCCGTCTGGATCTCCCAGAGCGGGCTGACCGCGATCCGGGTACGGGCCACGGTCGCGTCGTCCAGGTGGATCCGGATCACCCTCGCGAGACTAGCGAATCCCTTTCCCCCCGGGGTTTCGACAGCCGTCGTTGGGGTGCCGGCCACCTCGATCGGCGTCACCGGTCATCTCGGCCCGGTAGACCGGGCTGGCCTACCTCGGGAACCTGGAGGACCGATGACCCAACTCGACCGACGCACGCTGCTCCGCGCCGGCCTGGTGGCCGGAGCGGGAGTCACCGGCGGCGCGCTGCTCGGCAGCCCC
>NZ_JBSGJR010000216.1:0-10061 GCF_053605645.1 Micromonospora sp. NPDC003776 | reverse complement strand
GGCATCCTGCTCGCCTGAGGTGCGGGCGGTGGAGCGGTCGACGGGGCCGCCGCGCCCTCCGTAGCCGTCGGCCCGCCCACCCGGGCCGCCCAGCCGGCCACCCCGGGAGTGACCGCGAAGAGCACCTCGACCCGGGCCCGGGCCAGCTCGGCCAGCAGGTTCAGCTCGACGGCGGTGAACGCCTGGTCGGCGGAGATCACGAAGAGCAGCGCGCCGGCCCGGCCGACGGCGTCGAGCAGCACCCGGCCGCCGGCGACGCCGAGCGAGCCGGTGTCCGGCGTGTCGAGCACGGCGAAGTGGCGTAGCAGGGGCTCCGGCAGGCTCAGCTCCACCCGGCGTGGCGGGCGGGACAGGGCCGGCCCCGCGCCGAGCGGGTCGGCGCCGTAGGAGTGCGGCTGGCGGTAGCCCGGCACGTAGGCCGCCCGGGTCGGCACCCGCCCGTGGTTGACCAGCAGGTAGCTGCCGTCGGGGACCGCGAGCATCCCGGGCTGCACCCCGAGCAGGCCGGCGAGCAGCTCCCGCCGGCCGGCGCCGGCCGGGCCCGCGACGACGACGGCGAGTGGCTCCTCGGGGTCGGGGTCGGACACCCCGAGGCGGGTGGGCAGGGGCGCGCAGCGCGGCGGCTCGGCCGGCCCGCCCGGATCGGGCACGTCGACCGAGCGGAGCGGGCCCGGCTTCATCAAGCGGCCTCCGTAGGGCGGCCGGGTTGCGGTCCGGTCGCGTCGGGGTCATCCATGGTGGCAGAAGAGTACGGGTGCCGGGAGTCCGACATCGAACACCGCGGGTACTCAGGAGTAATCGACAGGTTACTCAACTTCGCTGCGTGACGGTATGGGCGCGCACGGATTAGCGTCGATATGCTGCACCGATGAGTCGGTGGGACTTCGTCGGCCGAAGGGAAGAGCTCAACCGCCTGTTGTCGGCGGTCGGCGGCCCCGAGGGGCGCGGGTTGCTCTTCAGCGGCAGCGTCGGGGTCGGCAAGAGCCGGCTGCTCCGGGAAGGGATCGCCGCCCTCCCCACCGACCGGTACGCGATCTGGTCGGTCTCGGCCAGCGCCACCACCGCGGCGCTGCCCTTCGGCGGCCTCGTGCAGGTGCTCCCGGCCGAGCATCCGCAGGGGCTCTCCCCCGCCGGCATCCTGCGCTGGGCGGTGGACCTGCTCCAGGAGCAGGCCGCCGGCCGGCCGATCGTGCTCGCGATCGACGACGCCCACCTGCTCGACCCGCCGTCGGCCGCGCTGGTCCACCTCATCGCCCGGGGCGAGAACACGACCGTGATCGGGACGCTGCGCAACGGCGAGCAGATCCCGCTGCCGATCCGTGCGCTGTGGACCGACGACCTGGTGGACCTGGTCGAGCTGGCGCCGCTCGGCCCGGCCGAGACCACCGGGCTGCTCGCCGCGATCCTCGGCGGCCCGGTCGACGCCGGCAGCTCGGAGCGGCTGTTCCGGCTCTCCGCCGGCAACCCGCTGCTGTTGCGCGAGCTGGTGCTGGCCGCCTCGGGCGGTGACGAGCTGAGCCGGACGTACGGCATCTGGACGTGGACCGGCCGGCTCGAACTGGCGCCCAGCCTCACCGACCTGATCGACACCCGGATCGGTCAGCTCACCCCCGGCGTACGGTCGGTGGTCGAGCTGGTGGCGTTCGGCGAGCCACTCGGCCTGCAACTGCTCCAGCGGGCGGTCGACCCGGTCGACGTGGAGACCGCCGAGGAGCGCGGCCTGATCACCATGGTCCCCGACGACCGGCGGCTGAACGTCCGGCTCGCCCACCCGCTCTACGGCGAGGTGATGCGGCGGCAGTGCCCGGTCAGCCGCACCCGCCGGCTCCAGGCCACCCTGGCCGAGCTGCTCGAACAGGTGGGCAAGCGACGCCGGGACGACCTGCTCCGGGTGGCCGTCTGGCGGCTGGACTCCGGCACCGCGCAGAATCCGGCGCTGCTGCTCGAGGCGGCCGCCCAGGCCTTCGGCCGGTACGACGTGCCCCTGGCGACCCGGCTGGCCCGCGCCGCCCTGGACGCCGAGGGCGGCTCCGACGCCGCCGAACTGCTCGCCACCATCCTCATGTTCGGCGACCGGCCGGAGGAGGCGATCCGGGTCCTCGACTCGGTGGGTGCCGAGGTCACCGACGACCGGCGACGCAGTAGGTGGCTGACCGTGCGCGGCATGGTCAGCTACTGGGGGCTCAGCCGGGAGTCCACGGTGGAGGAGATCGCCGCGCGCGCCGCCGAGCTGACCGACCCGGCCGACCAGGCCCGGGTCCGCGCCTTCGAGGCGATCATGCGGCTGCACGGGCTGGACACCGGCGCCGCGCTGCGGCTCGCCCAGGCGGTGCTGGACCGGCCGGCCGCCCCGGTGGCCGCGCGGGAGCTGGCCCGGTGCACGCTGGCCCACCTCCAGGCCGCGCAGGGCCAGTACCGCCGCAGCGCCACCGCCATCGCCCGGGTGCAGGCCGAGGCGGCCCGCTGGCGCGGCGACATGCCGTACCTCCAGCTCGCGATGGAGCTGGCCCGCGGCACCCGGCTGGCGCTCTCCGGCGACCTCGCCGGCATCGACGCGATCGTGGCCGACGAGTTCGCCGACCTGGCCGGCGCGGGCGACTTCCGGCTCGGCACCGGCTACCTGGCCATCCTCCAGGCGTACGCGGCGCGGCTGCGGGGACGCAGCGACGAGGCGCTCAAGACCAGCCTGGGCGCCTGCGCGGTGCTCGCCACCAGCCGGGTGTACGCCGGCCTGGCGCACGCCGAACGGGCTCAGGCGGCGGCGTGGCGCGGCGACGCCACCCACGCCGCGGAGGCGATGGCGGAGGCGGACCGCACCCACGCCCCGGGCATGGCGGTGCTGTATCCGTGGCTGGAGCAGGCCCGGGGCGCGGTGTACGCGGGCGCCGGTGACCTGCCGGCCGCCACCAAGCACCTCTGCGCGCTGGCCGACCGGCTCCGCGAGGACGGCTTCGCCGGCCACGAACTGCTGGTCCTGCTCGATCTGGTCCGGCTCGGTCAGGCCGGCGCGCCGGTCGGTCCGACCTGCACCGACGCCAGCCGGCGGACGGTGGCCCAGCGCCTGGCCGAACTCTCCGAGCGGATCGACGGGATCCTGCCCCCGCTGATCGCCCGGTACGCGCGCGCGGCGGTCGACTGCTCGCCGGCCGAACTGCTCGCCGTCGCCGACGGGTTCGCCGCGCGCGACCTGGTCGTCTACGCCGCCGAGGCGGCCGCGACGGCGCTGCACCACGCGGGACGTGCCCGGGGCGCGGCGACCGGCCCGGCCCGGGAGCAGCTGGCCGAGCTGCTGGGTCGCTGCGACGAGGTCTCCACCCCGGCGCTGCGGCTGCTCCGGCCGGCGCTGAGCGAGCGCGAGTGGCAGGTGGCCCGGCTCGCCGCCGAGGGCGCCACCAGCCGGGCCATCGCGGAACGGCTCTACCTGTCCAGCCGCACGGTGGAGAACCACCTCCAGCGGGTCTACAGCAAGCTCGGGGTGACCGGCCGGGCCGAGCTGCGGGCCGCCCTGCGGTCGATGCCGGGCCACGACGGCACGGATCCGCTCTGAACTCTAGGCTGGGGGCGTGAGCACCCTTCGCCCCGCGCTGCTGACCGACCACTACGAGCTGACCATGATCAGCGCCGCCCTGCGGGACGGCACCGCCGACCGCCGCTGCGTCTTCGAGGTGTTCACTCGGCGGCTGCCGACGGGACGGCGCTACGGGGTGGTCGCCGGCACCGCCCGGCTCGTCGAGTTGATCCGGGAGTTCCGGTTCGACGCCGAGGAGGTCGACTTCCTGCGCCGTACCGGGGTGGTGGACGACCGGGCCGCCGAGTGGCTGACCGCCTACCGCTTCACCGGCGACATCGACGGGTACGCCGAGGGTGAGCTCTTCTTCCCCGGCTCCCCGATCCTCACCGTCTCCGGCGGCTTCGCCGATTGCGTGGTGCTGGAGACGCTGGTGCTGTCGGTGCTCAACCACGACTGCGCGGTCGCCGCGGCGGCCGCCCGGATGGTCACCGCCGCCCGGGGCCGGGCGCTGATCGAGATGGGTTCCCGCCGGGCGCACGAGGGAGCCGCGGTGGCCGCCGCGCGGGCGGCGTACCTGGCCGGCTTCCGGTTCACCTCCAACCTGGCGGCCGGCCAGCTGTACGGCATCCCGACCGCGGGCACCGCCGCGCACGCGTTCACCCTGCTGCACGACGACGAGCGGGCGGCGTTCGCGTCGCAGGTCGCCACCCTGGGCAAGGACACCACCCTGCTGGTCGACACGTACGACATCACCGAGGGCATCCGGAACGCGATCGAGATCGCCGGGCCGGAACTGCGGGCGATCCGGATCGACTCCGGCGACCTGACCGTCATCGCCCAGCAGTCCCGGGAGCTGCTCGACTCGCTCGGGGCCACCGAGACGAAGATCATCGTTTCCGGCGACCTGGACGAGTACGCCATCGCCACGCTCGCCGCCGAACCGGTCGACATGTACGGCGCCGGCACCTCCGTGGTGACCGGTTCCGGCGCGCCCACCGCCGGCCTGGTCTACAAGCTGGTCGAGGTCGAGGGGCGGCCGGTGGTCAAGCGGTCGGAGCACAAGGCGACCATCGGCGGCCGGAAGGTGGCCGTACGCCGGCACAAGCCGACCGGTACCGCCACCGAGGAGGTCATCGTGCCGCAGGGCGTGCCGGACCGGCAGCCCAACGACCGGTTGCTCCAGCGCTCCTTCGTGGCGGGGGGCGAGCCGGTGGCGCTGCCCACCCTGGACGAGTCGCGGGAGCACCTGCGGCAGTGCCTGATCTCGATCCCCTGGGAAGGTCTGAAGCTCTCCGGCGGCGATCCGGCCATTCCGGTGACCGTCGTACCCGCGATCTGAGGAGGCACCGTAGCGATGGGCAACGCCCTGATCATCGTCGACGTGCAGAACGACTTCTGCGAGGGCGGCTCGCTGGCGGTGGCCGGCGGGGCGGGCGTCGCGGCCGGCATCTCCCGGCTGCTCGCCGCCGAGCCGGGCCGCTGGGACCACGTGGTCGCGACGAAGGACTACCACATCGACCCGGGGGCACACTTCGGCAACCCGCCGGACTTCATCGACTCCTGGCCCCGGCACTGCGTGGTGGGCACCGCCGGGTCGGAGTTCCACCCCGACCTGGCGACCGACCGGGTCGAGGCGATCTTCCACAAGGGCGAGCACGCCGCCGCGTACTCCGGTTTCGAGGGGCACGGCCCCGACGGCGAGTGCCTGGCCGACTGGCTGCGCCGGCACGACGTCGACCGGGTCGACGTGGTCGGGATCGCCACCGACCACTGCGTCCGGGCGACCGCGCTGGACGCCGCCCGGGAGGGCTTCGGCACCACGGTGCTGCTCGACCTCACCGCCGCGGTGGCCCCGGACACCCTCGACGTCGCGCTGCGGGCGTTCGACGGCGCCGGCGTGACCATGGTCGGCGAACCTGTGATCAGGACCGCTTGACGAGCTAATTGGTTGCGGGTGTCGTACCCCCGGTCGAGGATGTCGCCGGAGGTACGGACCGTCGTGAACTTGAAGCCTTACCGGGAGGCGCTCGCCCTGCCCGGTCTCCGGTCGTTGCTGCTGGTGTCGGTGCTGGCCCGCGTCCCACTCACCGCGACCGGGGTGACGCTCACCTTCCACGTCGTGCTGGACCTCGGCCGCGGCTACGGCGCCGCCGGCCTGGTCGGTGCCGCGTCGACCGTCGGCGCCGCGCTCGGTTCGCCGCTGCTCGGCCGGCTCGTCGACCGGCGCGGGCTGCGCCCGGTGCTGCTGCTGACCACGCTCGCCGAGGGCGTCTTCTGGGCCGCCGCGCCGACCCTGTCGTACCCGGTGCTGCTCCCGGCGGCCTTCCTGGCCGGGCTGCTCGCCCTGCCGGTCTTCTCGGTCGTCCGCCAGTCGGTCGCCGCGCTGGTGCCGGCCGAAAAGCGCCGCCCCGCGTACGCGCTGGACTCGATGTCGGTGGAGCTGTCGTTCATGGTCGGCCCGGCGCTGGCCGTGGCCCTCGCCACCGCCGTCAGCCCGCGCCTCACCATGTGGGCGGTCGGGGCCGGCATCGTCGCGTCGGGGCTCTGCTTCTGGCTGCTCGACCCGCCCACCCGCGGCGCCGACGAGCCGGCCGGCCCGCACCGGAAGGTGCCCCGCCGCGAGTGGCTCACGCCCCGGCTGCTGGCCGTGCTGGCGGTCAGCCTGGCCGCCACCCTGGTCCTCGGCGGCACCGACGTGGCGGTGGTCGCCGTGCTGCGGGCCGGCGGTGAGGTCGGCTGGACCGGCGCCGTGCTGACCGCCTGGGCGATCGCCTCGCTGGTCGGCGGCTTCGCGTACGGGGCGGTCACCCGCTCGTTCTCCCCGCTGGTCCTGATGGCGACGCTCAGCCTCACCACGATCCCGGTCGGGCTGGGCGGGGCGCACTGGTGGCTGCTCTGCCTCGCGCTCGTCCCGGCCGGTGCGCTCTGCGCGCCCACCATCGCCTCGACCTCCGACGCGGTGAGCCGCCTCGCCCCGGCCGGCGTACGCGGTGAGGCGATGGGGCTGCACGGCTCTGCGGTCACCGTCGGCATCGCCCTCGGCGCGCCGCTGGCCGGCGCGGTGATCGACGCGTCGGCCCCGCTGTGGGGCTTCGCGGTCACCGGTGTGATCGGCCTGCTGGTCGCGCTGGTGGTGCTTCCGATCGAGCTGGGTCACCGCCGCGAAGCGGCCGCCACCCCCGGCCGGGAGCCGGTCCACGCCGGCGCCTGACCGCCCGTCAGCGGTAACAGCTTCGACACGGTGATCGGAGCGGGGCGGCCCGATGCCCGGGTCCTGGAGAGAATGGGAGCGCTTCCAAACCGGTCATCAAGGAGTCCCCGTGAAAATTAGCGCCCTACGGCTGGTTGCCGTGGCCGCCCTCTCGGTGGGGATGGTCTCGTGCAGCAGCGCCGAGGTCCCCGCGCCGAAGCCGACCGGCCGCAACGCCGGCGCCGCGTGTCCTGAGCTGGCCGAGCACGGCCGGCAGATCGTCTTCGGCCAGGAGGCCGGTGCCCACCTGGGCGGGGTCGTCCTTGGCTCCGCGAGCACCGGCGTGGTGCTGGCGCACATGGCCGGCGGCGACGTCTGCCAGTGGCTGCCCTACGGGCGGGAGTTGGCCGACCGGGGCTACCGGGTGCTCGCCTTCGACTTCGCCGGGTCCGGCTCGTCTGCGGGCAGCGGGGTGCCGCAGGCCCAGCAGGTCCAGGCGGCGGCCGCCGCCCTACAAGCCGATGGTGCCAGCCCGACGGTGCTGATGGGCGGGTCGATGGGCGCCACCGCGGTGCTGGCCGCCGCGCCGACGCTGAGCCCGGCGCCGGTCGCGGTCGTCGCGCTCTCGCCGCCCACCGCCTATGGCAACACGGACGCCGCCGGAGCAGCCCCGAAGATCACCGTCCCGGTCTTCTACGGCGCGGGTGAGCTGGAGCCCAACTTCCCGGTGTCGGCACGGGCACTGTACGACGCCACTCCCCGGACCACCCAGCGGCAGCTGGTGCTGGCACCGAGCGCCCAGCACGGGGTGTTCCTGGTCGACCCGGGCACCGGCGAGGCCGGGATCCGCGAGCGGGTGACGAAGTTCCTCGACAGCTACGCCCCCGCGGTCTAGCGCTGCCGCACCCCTCCGGGGCACGGGCGGACCGAGCACGGGAAGAGCCCCCGTCGCACACCGTTTCTGGTGGCGAAGGGGGCCCTCGCGATGAGCGGTCAGCGCCGGTCGACGTTGCCGGCGATGTCCTCCTCGTAGCTGGCGCCACCGTTGGCCTCGCTGGTCAGCGGCTTCGCGCCGCCCTCCGGCGGACCGGCCAGGGTCTGCTGCCCGGCGGCCAGCTCTGGGAACTTCAGGTCGAACGCCGGCCGCTCGGAGCGGATCCGCGGCATCCGGTCGAAGTTGCGCAGCGGCGGCGGGGAGCTGGTGGCCCACTCGAGCGAGTTGCCGTGGCCCCACGGGTCATCGACCTCGACCACCGGGCCGGCCTTGTACGACTTCCAGCAGTTCCAGATGAACGGCAGGGTCGAGATGCCGGTGATGAACGCGCCGATCGTGGAGATCGTGTTCAGCGCGGTGAAGCCGTCGCTGGGCAGGTAGTCGGCGTACCGGCGGGGCATGCCCTCGGCGCCGAGCCAGTGCTGCACCAGGAAGGTGGTGTGGAAGCCGATCATGGTCAGCCAGAAGTGCACCTTACCCAGCCGCTCGTCGAGCATCCGGCCGAACATCTTCGGGAACCAGAAGTAGATGCCGGAGAAGACGGCGAACACGATCGTGCCGAAGAGCACGTAGTGGAAGTGCGCCACCACGAAGTACGAGTCGTGGATGTGGAAGTCCAGCGGCGGGCTGGCCAGGATGACACCGGTCAGACCACCGAAGAGGAAGGTGACCAGGAAGCCGATCGCGAACAGCATCGGCGTCTCAAAGGTGATCTGGCCCCGCCACATGGTGCCGATCCAGTTGAAGAACTTCATACCGGTCGGCACGGCGATCAGGTAGCTGAGGAAGCTGAAGAACGGCAGCAGCACCTGGCCGGTGGCGAACATGTGGTGCGCCCAGACGCTCATCGACAGGGCGGCGATGGAGATCGTCGCGGCGACGAGGCCCTTGTAACCGAAGACCGGCTTCCGGGAGAAGACCGGGATGACCTCGGTGATGATGCCGAAGAACGGCAGCGCGATGATGTAGACCTCGGGGTGCCCGAAGAACCAGAACAGGTGCTGCCAGAGCATCGGCCCACCGGTCGCCGGGTCGTACACGTGGGCGCCGATCAGGCGGTCCGCGGCGAGCGCGAAGAGCGCGGCGGCCAGCAGCGGGAAGACCAGGATCGCCAGCAGGCTGGTGACCAGCATGTTCCAGGTGAAGATCGGCATCCGGAACATGGTCATGCCGGGGGCGCGCAGGGTCAGGATCGTGGTGATCAGGTTGACCGCGCCGAGGATGGTGCCCAGACCGGAGATGGCCAGGCCGACCACCCACATGTTCGCGCCAACGCCCGGCGAGTGCTCGGCCGTGCTCAGCGGGGTGTACGCCGTCCAGCCGAAGTCGGCCGCGCCACCGGGGGCGATGAAGCCGGCGGTCGCCATGGTGCCACCGAAGAGGTAGAGCCAGTAGGCGAAGGCGTTGAGGCGGGGGAACGACACGTCGGGCGCGCCGATCTGCAGCGGCACCACGTAGTTCGCGAAGGCGAACACGATCGGCGTCGCGAAGAACAGCAGCATGATCGTGCCGTGCATGGTGAAGAGCTGGTTGTACTGCTCGGGCGACAGGAACTGCAGGCCCGGTTGCGCCAACTCGGCGCGCATGATCAGGGCCATCAGGCCGCCGATCATGAAGAACGCGAACGCGGTGACCATGTACATGATCCCGATCTGCTTCGCGTCCGTGGTGCGCAGCAGCCGCGCGAGGGCCGACCCCTTGACCGGCTCGCGGACCGGCCAGGGCCGGGTCACGACCGGCTTGGGTGCGACGGTGGTCACGAGTGGCCTCCGGTTCTGGGTTGTCCCGCTCGGCACGCGCTGGTCATCTGCGCAGCCGTCATCCGTAGGGAGGATAGTCCCCGGCAGGTGGGGGTGCCGCGTGGGGTGGGCGGCTACGATCATCGGCCCCCGCCGCCGAGGCTCAGAGCGGGTCCCTCAGCAGCCGGTAGTGCTCCTGGAAGATCCGGCCGCCGCGGCCGCGCAGCAACGGGTCGCGCAGCGCCGGCGGCACGTCCCGGGTGCGGTTGCGGTCGCGGGTCCGGTCCCGCACCCACCGGGTACGCGGCCGGCGGCGGCTCTCGTACGCGAGCAGGGCGGCGTCCACGCTCCCGGCGGCCTTGAGCGACTCGGCGAGCACGACGGCGTCCTCCAGGGCCATCGCGGCGCCCTGGGAGAGGGTGGGCGCGGTGGCGTGCGCGGCGTCCCCGACCAGGAGCACCCGGCCGTGGAACCAGCGGCCCAGTTCGACCTCCTCGGTGCGCTCCACGTGCACCCGCTCGAGCGCGGCCAGCACCTCGGGGACGGGGCCGCCGTACTCGCCGAACAGCTCGTGCAGCCGGGCGAGCGGGTCGGCCGGGAGGGTGCTGCCGGCCTCGTCGGCGTAGC
>NZ_JBSGJR010000215.1:0-10063 GCF_053605645.1 Micromonospora sp. NPDC003776 | reverse complement strand
GGGCTGCCCGAGGGGCGCTCGCACCCCACCTCGGGCGCACCGCCGGCCGACCGCCGCGCCGCGGGGCCGACCGGCGAGCCGACCCCCGGGGAGGAGCGGGTGGCGCTGACCGGTGACGGGCTCAGCGTGACCGGCACCGGCGTGACCGTGAGCACCGCCACCGGCGAGGGCGTGGACCGGGCCGTGCTGGCCGAGGCGCGCCTGCCCGAGCTGCGCGCGCACACCGGCGCCGACGTGGTGGCGGTGACCCTGGACACCGAGGGCGCGGTGGTCGGCGGGGCCGACGGGGAACCGCGACGCAGCCACAGCACCCCGGTCCCGGCCAGCCACGCGGTGGGCGCCGGGGACGCCTACCTGGCGGCGATGACCCTGGCGCTGGCGGCGGCGGCGAGCCTGCCCACCGCCGCCCAGCTCGCCCAGCTCGCCGCCACCATCACCGTCTCCGACACCGGCACCTGCGTGTGCCGGCGCGAGGACCTGCTCGGCGCGCTCGGCGCCGGCCCGGACGACGCCGACCACCCCACCCTGGTCGGCGCCGAGGAGCTCACCGCGATCGTCGCGGAGCACCGGCGGGCCGGCCGCTCGATCGTGTTCACCAACGGCTGCTTCGACGTGCTGCACCCCGGGCACGTCCGCTACCTGACCCAGGCCCGCACACTCGGCGACCTGCTGATCGTGGCGGTCAACTCCGACGGCAGCGTACGCCGGCTCAAGGGGCCGGACCGGCCGGTCAACCCGGTCGAGGACCGGGCCGCCCTGCTCGCCGCGCTGGAGTGCGTCGACCACGTGGTGATCTTCGAGGAGGACTCCCCGGCGAAGCTGATCGAGGCGGTCCGCCCGGACGTCTACGTCAAGGGCGGCGACTACCCGCCCGAGATGGTCCCGGAGGCGCCGCTGGTCCGCCGGCTCGGCGGGCAGGTCCACACCCTCGGGTACGTGCCGGACCGCTCCACCTCGGCGATCATCGACCGGATCCGGGCGCACTCGGCCAACCCGACCGTCGGCGAGGGCAGGCCGGCGTGAACCGACCGCTCGACCTGGGGGCGCCGGAGCGGTTCCGGCGTCCCCGCCAGCTCGACGTGCTGATCCCCACCCGCAACCGCCCGGCCGAACTGGCGGTCACCCTCTCCGGGCTGGCCGCCCAGGAGGGCGTACCCGACTTCGGGGTGGTGGTGAGCGACCAGTCCGACGACGATCCGGCGTACGCGCACCCGGCGGCGGCCACCATGGTCCGGGCGTTGCGCCACCGGGGCCACCCGGTGCTGCTGGCCCGGCGGCTGCCCCGGCGCGGCCTCGCCGAGCACCGGGCCTACCTGCTCGCCCAGTCGGCGGCCCGGTACGTGCTCTGCCTCGACGACGACGTCTGGCTGGAGCCGGGGACGCTGGCCCGGCTGGTCACCGCGATCCGGGAGCTGGGCTGCGGGTTCGTCGGCAACGCGGTGCACGGCCTGTCGTACGCCGACGACGTCCGGCCGGAGTCCCACGCCCACTACGAGGAGTGGCACGGCCGGCCGGTGCCCGAACGGGTCCGGCCGGGCACCCCGGAGTGGGAGCGGGCGGCCATCCACCCGGCGGCGAACCTGCTGCACGTGACCGAGAAGCTGCGCCTGCCGGCCGGCGCGTGGCGGGCGTACAAGGTCTCCTGGATCGGTGGGTGCGTGCTGTACGACCGGGCCAAGCTGATCGACTCGGGCGGCTTCGAGTTCTGGCGCCGGGTGCACGAGCGGCACCAGGGCGAGGACGTCGCCGCGCAGATCGCCGTGCTGGAGCGCCACGGCGGCGCGGGGGTGCTGCCCAGCGGCGCCTACCACCTGGAGTCGCCGACCACGGTCACCGATCGGGAAGTGGAGGCGTGGGAGGTCGTCCTGACCGACCAGCAGCCGGCCTGACCGGTCAGCCGGCGAGCAGTTCGCGGGCCGCCTCCAGCACCTCGATCACCGGAACGTCCCCGACGAACGAGTCGCGGTGCGGGCAGTCGCCGTCGCCGGGGCGGTGCGGATAGATCCCGGGCGTGCAGTCGGTGCCGCAGACCGGGCAGTGGGTGGTCCAGGAGGCGATCGGCCGGTGCCGGGCCCGCAACGGCGTCGCCCCGTTGATCAGGTTGCCGATCCAGTAGACGCCCACCGTCGGGGTGCCTACCGCGCCGGCCAGGTGCAGCGGCCCGCTGTCGTTGGAGACCACCAGCTGGCACCCCGCGTAGCAGGCCGCCAGCCCGCCGAGGCTGAGGGTGCCGACCTGCGGGCGGAGCGGCACGCCGGCCGCCGCCACCACCGCGTCGACCGTCTCCTGCTCGGCCGGGGTGCCGGTGACCAGCACCTCGTACCCGTCGCCGGCCAACGCCCGGGCCAGCTCGCCGAAGCGCTCCGGCGGCCAGCGCCGCCGGGTGTCGGTCGCCCCCGGGTGCAGCGCCACCCGGGGCCGGGTCGGCTCGCCCAACACCTCGCGGGCCTCCGCCCGGTCAGCGTCGGTCACCGCCAGGGCCGGGGTGATCGTGGTGGCGGGCGCCCCGACCAGGGCCACCACCTCCAGGTAGCGGATCACCTCGTGCTGGTAGTAGACGTACCGGATCCAGCGGTCCAGCGGCGGCGCGTCCTCGGCCCGCAGGCCGGCGGTGACCCGCGCGCCCAGCCCGGTGATGATCGGGTTGGAGTTGCCCCCGCCGCCGTGCAGCTGCAACGCCAGGTCGAAGTCCTCCTTCCGGGCCGCCGCGAGGAAGTCCTCCAGGTCCGACGGCGGCTCGTCCGGGCCGGGGTCGCGGATCCCGGGCGCGGGCGGCACCACCAGCACGCGGTCCACCGGGCCGGGGCGGTCGCGCCAGAGCTTCGCGTGCCAGGGCGCGCCGAGCAGCACGATCTCCGCCCCCGGGTACGCGGCCCGCAGCGCCGCCAGCGCCGGCAGGATGAAGATGAAGTCGCCGAGCGCGTTGGCCCGCAGCACGGCGATCCGCCCGACGTCGGGCACCCGCTCGCCCACCGGGCCGAGCACACCCGACGGCTCCCGGTCGCGGCGCGGCGACGGACGCGCCGCACTGGAGTTGTCCCCCGGGGTCGTCACGGGGCTCCTACGGCCGGTCGATCTCGTCGACCGTGGTGTCCGGGTGGTGCAGCTCCCGGTCCGCGGCCGGGTCGGCCAGGGCCGGCGTACCCCCCTCGCGGGTGCTGCGGGGGCCGGTGCGGCCGACGGTGATGGTGCGCGGCGCGGGCCGGGCGGCCCGGGGCAGCCGCACCCGGAGCAGTCCGTGGTCCATCACCGCGTCGATCCGATCCGGGTCCACCCGGGACGGCAGGTCCACCCGGTACTCGAAGCCGCGCGTCTCGAACCCGCCCGGGATGCCGTGATCGGCGTTGACCTCCGCCTCCGAGCGGGCCCGTACGCACAGCTCCCGGTCGTCCAGCTCGACCGCCACCTCCTCCGGCGCCACACCGGGCAGCCGGACGACCACCTCCCAGCCGTCGGCGACCTCGGTCAGTTCGACGTCCTGGCTGCCGGAGCGGCCGCCGACCAGGCGGCTCAGTTCGGCCCGCAACGACTGGAGTTCACCCATCGGGTCCCAGCCCTGCTGGCGTCCACGCCAGCCCCGGCCGCCGCTCTGTTCCGTCATCGCACGTCTCCGATCCGCTGGTGGGTCGAGGGGGGTCGCAGCGAGCTCGGCGCGTTCAGGTCGTGTTCCGGGTCCACGCCGACGCCGAGCCGGTCCACCAGCTCGCCGCCGAGCCAGGCGCTGATGCCGAGGATCGCCACGGCGACAACCTCGATGGCGATCAGGGCGCCCCCGGCGGCCCGGGACTCGGCGTTGAGCCGGACCACCCAGACGGCGGCGAAGAGCAGGATCACCGCCAGGTTGGCGGCGGCGTGGGTGAGCCCGACCCGCTTGGCGCGGGTGCCGGTGGGCAGGGCGAGCAGGTCGACGGTGCCGGCCGCCGCGGCCAGCAGGCCGCCGATCAGGCCGACGGTGATGTTCCAGTACGCGACCTCGCCCAGGAACTTCGGCCCGCCCACGGTGTCGATCACGTCGAAGATCACCGCCGTGACCAGGAGCGCCACCGGAAACATGACCAGCATCGGGTGCACCGGGTGACCGAGCACCTTCAGCCGGCTCTCCATTTCCGCCTCCATCGACCGCGTCCGGGCGCGCTGCGGGTTAGGCCGTACCCGGCCGCCCAGGGGGCAAACCTCGCGTCCGGCGCGCTCTCCTAGGCTGACGATGACGGAAACCGGTCCCGCGCGGGCCGGAATCGCCGTCAAGGTCGACCGACGGGGGAGGCAGGCGTGACCACACAGGAGATCAGCAGCCCGGAGGAGCTGCGCGAACTGCTGGGGGCGCCGATGCCCCGGGCGCTGACCAAGGAACGGACGACGTTGCACGCCCGGGACCGGGACTGGCTGGCCGCCTCGCCGTTCTGCCTGGTCGCCACCGCCGGCGCCGACGGCAGCTGCGACGTCTCGCCCAAGGGCGACCCGCCCGGCTTCACCCTCGTCCTGAACGACACGACCATCGCCATCCCGGAACGGCCCGGCAACCGGCGCGCCGACGGCTACCGCAACATCCTGACCAACCCGCACGTCGGGCTGATCTATCTGATTCCCGGGCGCACCGACACGCTGCGCATCAACGGCCGGGCCCGGCTGCTGCGCGACGCACCCTGGTTCGACGAGATGACCGTCAAGGGGCACCGTCCGGTGCTGGCGGTCGAGGTGACGATCGAGCAGATCTTCTACCACTGCGCGAAGGCGTTCCTCCGTTCCGAGCTGTGGCGGCCGGAGACCTGGCAGCCGGAGCTGCTGCCGTCCCGCGCCCGCCTGATCAAGGAGGTCGAGGCGCCCGTGGAGAGCCTGGAACACCTCGAACGCCACTACGGGCCGGAGTACCTGAAGACGCTCTACTCCTGACCGGCCCGGCCGCCGCCGCACGTTTGGGCGCTCGGCTGAGGGTACTGATCAGGGGACGGCCCACCGCGTCACGTGGCGCTGGAACCCCCTGGACCCGGGTCGAGGAAGGATGATGTGCGATGCCCACGAAGAGCAGCTCGCGGCGCGGCGGCGGATCGACCGCGTCCACGAACCCGCCGGGCAACCAGACCCCGAACACCCCCGACATCAACGAGAGCGAGATCGCCCGCCTCAAGGTCGACCAGCTACGCGACCGGCTGCGCCGCCGGGGCGTCACCGGCACCGCCGACATGCGCAAGGACGAGCTGGTCAAGGCCCTCGTCAAGAGCATGAAGGACGGCGCCAAGAAGAGCACCTCGGCGCGGGCCGGCGGCACCGGCCGCAGCGGCTCCGCCTCGGCCAAGAAGAGCACTTCCGCGTCCGCCCGAAGCTCGTCGGCCCGGAGCTCGTCCGGCCGGAGCTCGGCGGCCAACCCGCCGGGCAACCAGACCCCGAACACGCCGGACATCAACGAGAGCGAGATCGCCCGGCTCAAGGTGGACGAGCTGCGTGACCGGCTGCGCCGCCGGGGCGTCACGGACACCGCCGAGATGCGCAAGGACGACCTGGTCAAGGCCCTGGTCAAGAGCCTGCGCGACGACTCGGGGCGGTCCGGCGGCCGCGCCCGGGGCGACTCCGCCGGCAACGGCTCGTCCGGGGGCGGCGGCATCCGCACCGGCTCGCAGACCTCCCGATCGCTGAAGTACGCCCAGGAGGTCACCTCGGTCAACGACGAGCCGGAGCGGCCCGGGCGCAGCCTGGTCACCACCGACCACGACGTCATCCGGCAGTGGGCCGAGGCGCGCAAGGGCGTACCGACCACGGTGGACGGAACCGAGCACGACGGGCACCCCGGGGTGCTCCGCTTCGACTTCCCGGCCAACGGCCGCGCGGACCGGCTGCGCGAGATCAGCTGGGAGGAGTGGTTCCGCACCTTCGACGAGCGGCGACTCAACTTCATCTACCAGGAGCAGCGCTCCGACGGGAAGCAGAGCAACTTCTTCCGGCTGGAGAGCCCGGACCGCGAGGACGGCTGAGCCGGCACTCCCCCTCCGCGCCGGAGGCCCCCGGTCGACATCGACCGGGGTCTCCGGCGTCTTCGACGTTTCAGCAGGTTGCGCCGGGGTTATCAGGGAGCCTCCAGCTACTTCACTGTGGAGGGTCAGATGACTCAGCAACCGTCGTACGCGGAACACACCGGCACCCCAGCGGCACCCGCCGTGCGGGGCACCAACGTGATGGCGATCCTCTCCCTGGTCTTCGCCTTCATCTTCTCCCCGGTCGGGATCGTCCTCGGCCACATCGCCAAGAAGCAGATCCGGCAGACCGGAGAGCAGGGCAACGGCCTGGCCACGGCCGGTCTCGTCCTGAGCTACATCTTCACGATCCTCGGCATCCTCTGGATCGCGTTCGTGGTCATCCTGGCCGCCAACTCCGGCACCAGCACCGGCGCCTGACCGGCCGGCTCGGTACGGAGCTGGCGGGGGAGGCACCGAGCGAGAAGCAACTGTGAACGGGCCCGCGACCGGAGCCACCCGGCCGCGGGCCCTTCGCGTGGTTGAGCCGGATTTCCGCGGGTACGGATTCAGGTGCGGACGAAAGAACGACGAGGAGGATCGATGACCACCAAGGTCGAGAAGTCCATCGAAGTCGACGTGCCGGTCAGCACCGCCTACAACCAGTGGACCCAGTTCGAGGAGTTCCCCCGGTTCATGGGCGGCGTGCAGGAGGTACGCCAGCTCGACGACAAGCGGATGCACTGGGTCGCCGAGATCGCGGGCGTGAAGCGCGAGTGGGACGCCAAGGTCCTGGAGCAGGTGCCGGACCGGAAGGTGGCCTGGGCGGCCACCAGCGGCGCCACCAACGCCGGCGCAGTCTACTTCCAGCCCATCGGCACCGACCGCACCCAGGTCCGGCTCTCCCTCGAGTACGAGCCGGAGGGGCTGGTCGAAAAGGCCGGCGACAAGATGAACATCGTCGAGAAGCGCGCCGAGGCCGACCTGGAGAAGTTCAAGTCGTACATCGAGAGCCGCGGCGCCGAGACCGGCGCCTGGCGCGGCACGATCGACGAGGGCCGTACCCTCGGCACCCCCGGCGTGGAACACGCCGCCGGTTCGCGCGGCGACGACGGCAAGGCCGGCGTCTCCGGCAAGGCCGTGGCGGCGGGCGCGGCGGCCGCAGGCGCGGCGGCGGCCGGCGCCGCCGCGATGGCCAAGCACCGCTCGGACACCGACGAGGAGCCCGCGCCGGAGACCGAGACCGGGTACGTGGTGACCGACCTGCCGGCGCAGCGGGCCACGGGCGCCTTCCCGGCCGACCCGGCCGACCCGGCGGATCCGCGCACCAACCTCTGACCGTTCCTCTCCCTGCCGGAGTGGGCCCGGTGGGCCGGCCACGTGCCGTCCCGCCGGGCCCCCTTCGTCGTACGCCCGCCGCGCGGCTCGCCCGCGGCGCATACCCTGCCGGCGTGACCGACACCACCCCCCGACCGCGCAGCCCCGGCCTGCGCCTCCTCCTCGCGGCGCTGATCGACACGGCGGTGCTGCTCGCCAGCTTCGGCGTGTTCTGGCTGGTCGACGCCGAGACGGGGCGGGAGGGCCTGGCCAGGGCCGGCGCGCTGCTCCCCCTGCTCGCCTTCGCGGCCTGGCTGGCACCCCGCGTGTCGTACCGGCGGCGCGACGCCCTCCTGGTGTTCGTCGCCGGGTACGTCGTCTTCGTGATCGCCTGGCGGTTGGCCTACCTGCCGTACCGGGACTGGACGCCGCGCCCCGACGAGGTGGCGCAGGCCCGGTGGGCGGCGGAGCCGGAACACGCCGGGACCTGGCGGGCGATCGGCTGACGGACCCGGTGCCCCCGACCCGCCGGGCGCGTTACCGTCGGGCGCGTGAGCACACCGGAGATCAACGTCGCCACCCCGGCGGACCGGGCACGGGTCGTCGCCTCACTGGTCGCCGCGTTCACCCGCGACCCGGTGCTACGACACCTCTTCCCGGACGAGGCGACCTACCCGCGGTACGCCGCCGCCTTCTTCGGCCACCTCTTCGACAAGCGGGTGCACCGCCGGACGATCTGGACGATCGAGGGCGGGGCCGCCGTCGCTATCTGGGAACCCCCCACCACCGGCGCGGGCCGACCGGACGACGGCCTCGCCGCCCGACTCCCGGCCGACGCGCTCGCCCGGGTACGCGCCTACGACGACGCCGTGCACGCCGCGCTGCCGGCCACGCCGTTCTGGTACCTCGGGGTCCTCGGCACCCACCCCGACCATGCCGGCCGGCGCTGGGGACACGCGGTCATGCGGGCCGGGCTGCGCCGGGCCGAGGTGGACGGCCTGCCAGCGGTCCTGGAGACGAGCAACCCGGCGAACGTCGAGGTGTACCGCCGCGCCGGCTGGCAGGTCGTCCGGAGCCTGACCACGCCGCTGGACATCTGGGTCATGCGCCAGTGAGAACCGGATCAGGGGCCGCCCCGGGGCGGGAGACGCCGTAAGCTGGCCGCCGGCGGGTTGGAGGCTTGCGAGGTTCGAGGCATCAACCCGGCATGGCACCGGGCCGCAGCTGATGGGGTCACGCGACTGGGCACCTCACGGGGGACCGACGAACCGGACCGGCCGCCGGCGCCTGGCTCTTGCCGCCGTAAGCGGTCTCGGCTTGGTTCGGGCCCTCCTGCTGGTGCTCCCCGCGGCGACCGGTGGCCGCTGGGGCGTCCTCGACCGGCTGTGGTCGTCCTCCTCAGCCCGGCCCGAGCCAGGACCGACGTCGAAACCGTCCTCGGACCGGGTGCTCCCGGCGACGGAGCTCATGAAGGCTGAGGGATTTGGTTAAGGATCGTCAGTGATCGTTGGCCGGTCGTGGGTGTCGGTGTCTTCTGGTTTGATGCGGGGCGGTGGGGGTCTGCGCCGGCGGTGAGTCCTGTCGCGTGGCGCTCTTGTGCGTGGTGGCCGGGTCTGGGTGTGGTGAGGTTGGTGGCGGGTGAGTCGGACGGTGTCGCTGGTTGAGGGCGAGGCCTCCCGCACCGCGTGCGTCCGGGCTTTTGTGCGCGCCGGTGTGGATGAGAAGTCCAGCGAGGTCCTGTCCCAGGCGGTGCTGGCCGAGCGTGTCGGCTGGTGTGCCGATCTGGTGGCGGGCATGGTTTCCGGGCTGTTGGCGCAGCGGTGGAATGCCGCGGATGTGCGGGTGTTGGCCTGCGGTGTGGACGCGGGTGGGCGGAGGTTGCCGTCGAACGCGTGGATGGCGTTGCGGCGGCTGGGTTGGACCGTCACCGTCCGGGAGGGGGTGAGGGTCAATGACCGGATCGTGCGGATGGTTCAGGAGCAGGCCGGGCGTGCGCTGCGGTCGGTGACATGGCGTGCCGACCTGACCGCCGGGATCTTGGCGACCTGGCCGGCCGACCCGCGCAAGCGCACTCCGCAGGAGTGGGAGCAGGTTCGGGAGGCGATCCCTGGCGGGAAGTATCTGCCGGCCAACGTCGTCAAAGCGCGTACCCGGCAGGCCGCCACGTTCCTGGCCGCGCAAGGCCGCCTCCCGGTGGACCTGTTCGAACTGGAGAACAGCCCGAGAGTCTCGCGGATGCTGCTGCTTGCGGCGTGCGACCGGCAGCAGGCCACTATCGAACGCAGCGACACCGACCCAGGCAGGGTGCTGCTGCGCCTGCAGTTGCCCACCCGGCCGGATCCGCGCACGTACGGGGACTGGACGTGGGTGGCCTGCCCGATCACCCTGCCGCCCACCGTCCCCGCGGGCGCGGTGCTGCACCTACCCACCCTGCGCCCCATTGGTCGGCAGGTACGCGCCGATGTCGCGTTCACGCAGGTGGTGCCGAAAGCCCGACGTACCGGGCACGCGGTGGCGCTCGGTGTCGACTGGGGCCTGAACACCCTGCTCAGCGCGGGCGCCCTGCGACTGCGAGCCGATGGCCGGATCACCGCGTTGGGCGCTGGTGGCCAGTTCCGGGCCGCCGGAGTCCTTGCCAAGCAGCACCGGCTGCGCCGCCTGTCCGAGCGGCTGCACGCGAAGGCCGAGCAGTATCTGCGGCTGACCACCGGCCGCCGTGAGGAGCACCTGAGCGCGAAACACGAGGTGCTGCGCGAGGAGATCCGCCGCGTGTCCGCCCGCCGCCAGAACTTGAACGCCGC
>NZ_JBSGJR010000214.1:0-10081 GCF_053605645.1 Micromonospora sp. NPDC003776 | reverse complement strand
GCGGGGCGGCCGGCTCGGGCGGGCGGCCCCAGGCGCGGCGGGCGTCGGCGATCGCCACGGCGAGCAGCACCAGCGTGGCGGCGACGGCCGAGAACAGCGGTGCCACGTGGAACAGCAGCGGCGCCAGTGCGAGCAGGACCGCCATGGCCACCCACCGGGACGGCGACACCCGGCCGAAGACCTCGTACTCGAAGCGGGCCCGGCCGGCCAGGAAGAGCGCGGGACCGCCGAGGATCATGGCGGTCCAGCTGACCTCGTTGTGTCCGGTCGGGTGTTCGCTGACCAGTTCGTAGCCGATCGCGGTGGCGACCACGCCGATCACCATCACCAGGTGGGTGTCGGCGGCGGAGCGGCCGATGGTGGCGGGGTGGGCGGCCTTGGTGACCGCCTCGGCGAGGATCTGCCCGGCGCGCTGCACGTAGATGCGCCACAGCAGCACCGAGGTGACCACCGCGGCCGCGAAGGCGCCGGTCCTGGTCGCGCTGGCCGGATCCTTGCTGTAGGTCAGCCCGGCGACCAGGATCGTCTCGCCGAGTGCGACGAGGAAGAACTGCTGGTACCGCTCGGCCAGGTGCTCCCCGTGAATGTCCCAGCGGGAGGTGGTGGAGCGGCCCAGGCCCGGTATCGGCCAGCCGAACCGTTGGGCGAGGTACTCCAGGCCCAAGGCGGCGCTCCAGAGCACCACCCGGGGATTGGTGGGCAGGAGGGCGCCCGTGATCCAGAGGACGCCGGTCACGCTGAAGGTGATCAGCATGCGCCGTTTCAGCGGGCGGTACTGGTGCTGGCCGATCGCCGCCAGCAGGATCGCCGGGCGGCTCACCTGGGCCACCACGTAGGCGAGGGCGAAGGCTAGGCCGGTGGTGCTGAAGGCGCGGGGGATCGCCACTCCCATCACGATGCTGCAGATCACCGCGATGATCACGACGGTCTGCAGCCAGATGTGGCGGGGGTCGTACCGGCTGGTGGTCCACGCGGTGCCCTGCCAGAGCGCCCAGAGCGCGAGCAGCAGCAGCAGGGTCTTGCCGCCGCCGGTGACCGCCTGCCACCAGTTCGAGCGGGGTTCGATGGCCAGGTCCTCGAAGGCGCGGGCGCCGATGCGGGTGAGCGCGAACACGTAGACGAGGTCGAAGAAGAGCTCCAGGAAGGTGGCTCGGCCTCCCTCCTTTCCGGGCAGCAGAACGGCCGGCTCGGGCGTCTTCACGGTCGCCTCCGCGCCTCGGTCCAGCCCACCTGGCAGTCGTAACACTCTTTCCGGGCGGGTCGGCAGGTAACGCGTGTATCGCCCCCGTCCGTGCCGATCGGGATCTTGCCCCGGGTGACGCCGGGCGGGCACGATCGACCGGTGACGAACCGATGGGGCATGACGGTGCCGCTCGGCGGCATCCCGCTCGCCGACCACGCCGCCGTCTACGCGGCCCTCGACGGGGTCGGCTTCACCGACGTCTGGTCCTCCGAGGTGGCCGGCGCCGACGCGTTCACCCCCTTGGCGCTGGCCGCGGCCTGGCAGCCGCGGCTGCGCCTCGGCACCGCGATCACCCCGGTCTTCACCCGCGGCCCGGGACTGCTCGCGATGAGCGCGGCCGCGCTCGCCGAGGCCGCCCCGGGCCGCTTCGCGCTCGGCATCGGCGCGTCCTCGCCGGTGCTGGTGCGGGACTGGAACGCGGTGCGCTTCGACGAGCCGTTCAAGCGCACCCGGGATGTGCTGCGCTTCCTGCGCGCGGCGCTGCGCGGGGAGACCGTCGACGAGGTGTACGACACCTTCACCGTGCGCCGGTTCACCCTGGAACGCCCGCCGGCCGTGCCCCCGCCGGTGCTGCTGGCCGCGCTGCGCCCGGGCATGCTGCGGCTCGCCGCCGCGGAGGCCGACGGGGTGATCCTCAACTGGCTCTCCGCCGACGACGTGCCCACCACCCTCGCCGAACTGGGCGAGCGCCGTCCCGGCTTCGAGGTCGCCGCCCGGATCTTCGTCTGCCCCACCGAGGACGCCGCGTACGCCCGGGCGTTGGGCCGGCGGCTGATCACCGGCTACCTCACCGTGCCCGCGTACGCGGCCTTCCATCGCTGGCTGGGGCGCGAGGCGCTGCTGGGCCCGATGTGGGAGGCGTGGTCGGCCGGGGACCGGCGGGGCGCCTCGGCGGCCGTGCCGGACGAGGTGGTCGACGCGCTGGTGCTGCACGGCCCGCCCGAGCGGTGCGTCGCCCAGGTCCGCCGGTACGCCGAGGCGGGGGTGGACGTACCGGTGCTGGCGCTGCTGCCCACCCCGGAGCTGACCGCCGGCGGCGCGGCGGCCCTGGCTGCGCTGATTCCCCGGCTCGGGCCCGACGGCGGGGAAGGGGCGCGGCGATGAACCTGACCGACCGGGTGGCCGTGATCACCGGCGGGGCCGGCGGCATCGGGTCGGCGCTCGGCCGCCGGTTCGCCGCCGAGGGCGCCGCCGTGGTCGTCCTCGCCGATCTGGACGCCGACGCCGCCGGTGCGGTGGCCGAGCGGATCGGGCCGGTCGCCCACGCCGTCGGCGTGGACGTCACCGACGCGGCGCAGGTCCGCGCGCTGGTCGACGAGACCGAGCGCCGGTACGGGCGGATCGACCTGTTCTGCGCCAACGCCGGTGTGGCCACCGGCGGGGGAGTGGACGCGCCTGACGCCGACTGGGAGCGGGCCTGGCAGGTCAACGTGCTGGCCCACGTGCACACCGCCCGGGCGGTGCTGCCGGCGATGCTGCGCCGCGGCCAGGGCTACCTGCTGTTCACCTGCTCCGCGGCCGGGGTGCTGACCGCGGTGGGCGACGCCCCGTACACCGCCACGAAGCACGCGGCGGTTGGCTTCGCCGAGTGGCTCGCCATCACCTACCGGGACGCGGGCATCCGGGTCAGCGCGCTGTGCCCGCAGGGCGTGGACACTCCGATGCTGGCTGACGGGCTCGCCGCGGGGCACTTGGGCGCCCGGGTGATCGCCGCCTCCGGCGCGGTGCTCAGCCCCGACGAGGTGGCCGACGCCACCATCGCCGGGCTGGCCGAGGAGCGGTTCCTGATCCTGCCGCACCCGGAGGTCGCCACCTACGCCCGCCGGCGGGCCGAGGACCCGGACGGCTGGCAGGCCGGGCTGCGCAAGCTGGTCCGTAAGCTGCGCGCCTGAGTGTCGCACCGGCTACCGGCTTCCAGATTCGGGGTGTAGCGGGAAGCCGCGCCAGCGAGCCCTGTCCCGGGAAGCGCCGCCGGCCGCCGTTGGTGGTTCAGGCCCGGAAGTAGTGTCCTTCGTCGAGGTCGGCGATCAGGCCGGGGTGGGTCGGGATCCAGTCGAGCAGTTCGCGGGTGATCGCGGACGACGCTGGATTGTCCATCTGGGTGAATGGCCCGAGGAAGCCGAAGTAGTTGGCCGCCTCGTCGGGGCTGATGCTTCGGACCGGGATGCCGAGGTTGCGGCCGATGGCGGTGGCGATGTGCTTGAAGGGGACTCCTTCCTCGGCGACTGCGTGCAGGCGCGAGCCGGCGGGTGCCTTCTCGAGGGCGAGTCGGTAGAGGCGGGCCGCGTCGAGCGTGTGCACGGCCGGCCACCGGTTGGCGCCCTCGCCGACGTATGCGGCGTACCCGTTCCGTCGGGCGGCGGCGACGATGGCGTTGATGAAGCCGTGGTGGTCGAGCGAGCTGTGCACCGTGGGGGTGAGCCGGACGATCGAGGTGCGCACGCCGCGGGAGGCGAGGTCGGCCACGAAGTTCTCCGCGTCGATCCGGTAGCCGCTGGGGAAGATGTCCCGCTCGGTGCCGGGGCGGCCGACGACGCCGCCGGATACGAGCATGGCGGTCCCGCTCGTGCCGACCAGGGGCTTGCCGGAGCCTTCCAGGCCGTCGGCGAGTGCCTTGAGGGCAGTCAGGTCGGCTTCGGCGGCGCCGGCCATGTCGCCGCTGATCATGAGGTCGTGGCGGAACGCCAGGTGGATCACCCCGTCGGAGGCGGCCGCTTCCGCGCGCAGCATGTCGAGGTCGGAGAGGTCGCCGCGGCGCGGCTGGGCGCCGAGCTTCTCGATTGCGGCGGCGGAGGCGTCGGAGCGGGCCAGGCCGACGACCTGGTGTCCGGCGGAGAGCAGTTCCGGCAGGACCGCGGAGCCCAGGTGGCCGGAGGCGCCGGTGACGAATACGCGCATGGTGGTTCCTTCCCGAGGAGTGATGTCACTCTGCGACATCACCGTACACCCCGATGTCGCCGTGTGACATGCCTCCGTCGAGGCGGATGTCGCACTGTGACATCGGATACCATCGTCCGCATGGCCCGCTGGCAACCGGACGCGCGCGGCCGCCTGGAGGCGGCCGCCTTCGAGCTGTTCCGCGAGCGCGGCTTCGACCAGACCACGGTCACCGACATCGCCGCCCGCGCCGGCCTCGACAAACGCACCTTCTACCGACTCTTCGGCGACAAACGCGAGGCGCTGTTCAGCGGCGGCGAACTGTTGGAAGCGGCCCTGGTCAAGTCCGTCGCAGAAACGGACGCCGCCCCCTTCGACACCGTCCTCGCCGCCTTCCGCCGGACGGCGGAAGAGATCTTCGCCGACCGCCTCGACCTGGCTCGGGTGCGCCAGAACATCATCGACAGCAGCCCCGAACTGCAGGAGCGCGAGCTGCACAAGATGCGCTCGCTGGCGGCCGCGATCGCCGCCGCCCTGCGCGCCAAGGGCGTCGACGACACCACGGCCACCCTCGCCACCGAGTCCGGCGTCACCGTCTTCCGGCTGGCGTTCGCCCGCTGGCTCGCCCCCGGCACCGACACCCCACTCACCAACCTGATCGCCGAGGTGGCCACCGAGCTGCGCGCGGTCACGTCGACCCCAGGGCCACACCCCGATCACGGTCACCGCTGACCAGGCGCACCCTCATGGACCGGCTCTGGCCGGACATCGATCCGCGCCGCGGGCCAAGGTGCCGCCGCCCGGCCGATCGCCACGGCTCTCGGCGACCTGTCTGACGGAAAGCAGGTTGCGGCTGTGGCCCGGGATGCAAGAAGCTGCCCGCCGTGCAGATGCATGCCAACCAGCTGACCGTGTCGGTCGAGACCGTACGGGCGCTCGTGGACGAGCAGTTCCCGCAGTGGCGGGACCTGCCGATTCGGCGCGTCCCGTCCGACGGGACGGTCAACGCCATCTTCCGCATCGGCGACCGCCTCGGGGCCCGGTTCCCCCTGCAGCCTTGCGACGCCGATTCGGCGCGGCGGTGGCTGGCGGCCGAGGCGGCGGCCGCCCGCGAGCTGGCCGGTCACACCCGCTTCCCCACGCCCGAGCCGGTCGCCCTCGGCGAACCCGGGCCCGGCTACCCGCTGCCCTGGTCGGTGCAGACCTGGCTGCCGGGGGTGGTGGCGTCCGACGACGACCCGGCCGAGTCGGTCGCGTTCGCGCACGACCTGGCCGAGTTCATCACCGAGGTACGCGCCATCGACACCCGCGGCCGCACCTTCGCCGGCGCGGGCCGCGGTGGTGACCTGCGCAGCCACGACGAGTGGATGGCGACCTGCTTCGACCACAGCGAGCGGCTCCTGGACGTACCGCGGCTGCGCCGGATGTGGGCGGTGCTGCGGGACCTGCCGCGCGGCGCGACCGGGGACGTGATGAACCACGGTGACCTCATTCCCGGCAACGTCCTTGTGGCCGGGGGTCGCCTGGCCGGGGTCCTGGACGCCGGCGGCCTGGGACCGGCCGACCCGGCACTGGATCTCGTGGGGGCCTGGCACCTGCTCGACGCCGGCCCGCGGCAGGTGCTCCGCGCCGACCTCGGCTGCGACGACCTCGAATGGGAACGCGGCAAGGCGTGGGCGTTCGTGCAGGCGATGGGGCTGGTCTGGTACTACGTGGAGAGCAATCCGGCGATGAGCCGGCTGGGGCGGCGGACCCTGGCCCGGATCACGGCCGACGTGTCTCCCGCCCTGGGACGGCCAGCAAGGTAGCGAATCCGCCCCTGGGGCTTGACCCTGACGCAGCGTCAACCCTCCATGCTGGCCGGCATGAACACTTCCCCCACCACCGACGGGGTCCCCGGGCCCGCGATCCAGGTGCAGGGCCTGGAGAAGTCGTACAAGGAGTTGCGGGTGCTGCGCGGCGTCGACCTCGACGTGGCGCGGGGCAGCGTCTTCGCCCTGCTCGGCTCGAACGGCGCCGGCAAGACCACCCTGGTGAAGATCCTCTCCACGCTGCTCAAGGCCGACGCCGGGACGGCCCGGGTCAACGGGCTCGATGTCGCGACCCAGGCCGCCGACGTACGCCGGTCCATCAGTCTCACCGGGCAGTTCGCCGCGGTCGACGAGATCCTCACCGGTCGGGAGAACCTCGTCCTGGTCGCCCGGCTGCGCCACCTGAAGAACCCCGGCGCGATCGCGGACGACCTGCTGCGACGCTTCTCGCTGACCGAGGCGGGTGGCCGGCGGGTGGCCACGTACTCCGGTGGCATGCGCCGGCGCTTGGACATCGCGATGAGTCTCATCGGGAACCCGCCGGTCATCTTCCTCGACGAGCCGACGACCGGCCTGGACCCGGAGGCCCGCATCGAGGTGTGGCAGGCGGTCAAGGAACTCGCCGCGGGCGGCACGACGGTGCTGCTCACCACCCAGTACCTCGACGAGGCCGAACAGCTCGCCGACCGGATCGCGATCCTGCACGAGGGTCGGATCATCGTCAACGGCACCCTCAACGAGCTCAAGCAGCTCCTCCCACCCGCCGAGGTCGAGTACGTGGAGAAGCAGCCGACTCTCGAGGACATCTTCCTGACTCTCGTAGGCGCCAGAACGGACAAGGTACAGCGATGAACAAGCACTTCCTCGGCGACACCGCCGTGCTCCTGGGACGTTCGCTGCGGCACATCAGCCGCAGCCCGGACACCATCATCACGACCGCGATCATGCCGATCGCCTTCATGCTGCTGTTCGTCTACGTCTTCGGCGGCGCGATCCAGACCGGGTCCGACTCGTACGTGAACTACCTGCTGCCCGGCATCCTGCTCATCACGATCGCCTCGGGTATCTCCTACACCGCCTTCCGGCTCTTCCTGGACATGCAGCGCGGCATCTTCGAACGGCTCCAGTCCATGCCGATCGCCCGCCCCGCCGTGCTGTGGGCGCACGTCCTGACCTCGCTGGTGGCCAACCTGATCTCGCTCGTGGTCGTTGTCCTCGTCGCCCTGGTCATGGGGTTCCGCACGGGGCTGGGCGTGCTGGGGTGGCTCGGGGTCGCCGGCATTCTGATCCTGTTCACCCTGGCGCTGACCTGGATCGCCGTGATCCCCGGCCTCACCGCGAAATCGGTGGACGGGGCGAGCGCCTTCTCCTACCCGCTCATCTTCCTGCCGTTCGTCAGCTCGGCCTTCGTGCCCACCGGCACCATGCCCGGCCCGGTGCGCGCCTTCGCCGAGCACCAGCCGGTGACCTCCATCGTCAACACGATCCGCGACCTGTTCACCGAGCAGCCGGTCGGCAGCGACATCTGGATCGCTCTCGCCTGGTGCGTCGGCGTCCTCGTCGTCGCCTACATCTTCGCCACCATCTCCTACCGTCGGAAGATCTCCTGAGGAGGGCGTCGGCCGGGCCGTGGCGCGTCGAGTGCAGGATCAGAGCATGCTGACGATCGGTCAACTGGCGGCGTATGCCGGCGTCACCGTGCGGGCGGTGCGGCACTACCACCAGATCGGGCTGCTGCCCGAGCCGGAGCGGGACGCCTCCGGCTACCGGCGGTATGGCGCCACCGCGGTGGTGTCCCTCATCAGGATCCGCACCCTCGCCAACGCCGGTGTGCCGCTGTCCGAGATCGGGCAGATGCTGGAGGCCGACGCGTCGACCTTCGCCGACGCGGTCCAGCGGATCGACAGTCAGCTGCGCGACGAGATCGAACGGCTGGAGACCAGCCGCAAGCAGATCGCGCAGCTGACTGCCGGCGACAGCCTGGCACTCCCGCCGGAGGTGATCACCTACCTTGATCGGCTTCGGGACCTCGGGGTGTCGGAGCGGATGCTGCAGGGTGAACGGGACGGGTGGATCCTGCTCGCGGCGCGCTGGCCCGACCGCGTCCGCGAGTTCATTCCCGGGAAACTCGCGCAGCTGCACGACCCGCGGATCGTCCGGCTCTACCGGCTCCTGTCCGAGGTCTTCGAAAGCGACGCGGGCGACGACCCGCGCCTGGTGGAGGCCGCCGACATCATGGCCGGTCTGGCCGAGCAGGCACACGCCGCCGGGGAGGCCAACTTCGACGAGGCGGACCACGAAGACCTGTCGTTCGACCTCCTGGACGCCCTCGCCGTCGAGTCCGACCCCCGAGCGTTGCGGCTGCAGGACCTGATGCGCGAGCGCGGCTGGTCCGGGTGGAACCGGATGGAGCGGCTGCCCGAGCGTCGCGGCTGACCTCCCGGGCGCGGCTTCAGCTGGCGCCGCCCGATTGCCCGCCAGCCGTCAGCGGCGTAAGTCGATGCAGCCGACGGCAGCCCCCCTGCGAGCCGGACGGACCTCTGTGCCGGGCTGAGCTGATCGGACGAGGACCAACGTCGCCAGCCCCGGTGCGAGCCCGCCCGATCATGCCGAGGCTTCCACCACACGGCTCGGTCGGGCGATGTGCTCGCCGCCGATCCGGCCGCGCAGAACGGCTACTGCCACACCGCCGATCCAGACGATGGCGAGCAGCCGCCACAGGACTTCCGCCTTCACGAACGGGGGCCAGGCGATCGAGATGACCGACAACGCCAGCAGCGGCCCGATGATCCGGCCGTAGTGGAACACCCAGCGGGTGCGCGTAGCGGAACGCAGGGCGACGACGGAGGACGCGGCGACGAGCAGGGCGAGGCCGATGAGATGCAGGACGCCGCCGGACAGCAGGGTGGCCTTTCCGACCCCGGTGACGATCGGGTCGTCGGCCTGCTTCGCGATCGCCGCGAGCAGCAGTGAGCAGGCGACCGAGAGGAACAGGAAGCCGGACGCCACGGCAGTCCCGGCAGCCATGCCCGCGGCTGCGCGTGGCCCGGCGGTCGGCTGTAGGGCAGTCTCCAGCCCGCGGCCGAACCGGTACAGGGCGACGGCCGCCAGCGCCTGCAACGCCGACTGGACGAGCACCGCCGTCGCGTTGTGCTGGTAGAAGGTGCGTAAGTCGGCCGCCGACGCGTCAGGAAGGTAGAGGGCTTTCCCTGAAAGAAGGGCGTTGCCGGCGGCGATGCTGGCGATGAAGGCGAGCGCGAAGAGGATGCCCCACCAACCCCATCGTCGATTGCTGCGAGTCGCCATGGTGTCATTCCTTTCGAGGTAGGGACCAGGCACAGCGCCTGTCGTGCCCACACCGATCCGAAAGGGATGTTTCTTGCCGGACGGCTACTGGCCATCCCGCCGGAAGCGACACCTGAGCTACGCCCGGGAACGTAGCCGGTACGCGGGCTGCAGTGCCACAAAGGTTGAAAGCTGGCCTCAGCATGCCTGCTGGCACAGGCAGGTGTTCATGGTGGCGCCCATGCCCGGTGCTTCCGTCGTCCGCAGCGGGTCGCAGGCCGTGGTGGGAACCGGTGAAGTCCTGATCATTTTGCCCGCGGGCCGGCCCAACCGGTACACCATGGTCGTTTTGCGTTAGGGTTTGGCGGGCGGAGCGAAAACGGACCGACGTCGCTCCGGCGAGCGGCTGGATCCACCCCCGCTCATCTACCGCACCCGGCTGTCGTAGGCGAGCGGGTGAGTGGCGCGTAGTCGCGCAAACCTTGGAGCAACTGTTGACTGATGTGACCGCGCACGACTCAAGCCCGTTCCGTGAAGCACCGGTAGCAGATGCGCCTTCCGGCCCCTCGCCTGCCGTCGACGTAAGCCCGGCTGCGATGGCCCGGCTGCGCACCCCGTTCGGTGCCGACGATGGCGCCGGCTGGAAGCCGGCGGCCGCGCCCATCGCCGCTCCCTAGGCCATCACGACCCCACGGAGCCCAGCCGGCAAGAGCCACCACGCGGCCGGCCGCCGTCGGCGCGTCGGCTTCAGTTGACGTCGCTCGGTGGCCCGCCGGAGAAGCTGGACCAGTTGGCGCTCGGCTGGGCGCTGTCTGGGCCGGACAGGCCGGGCCCGGCGCGGCGGGCGTCCCGGCGCAACCCCCGG
>NZ_JBSGJR010000213.1:0-10211 GCF_053605645.1 Micromonospora sp. NPDC003776 | reverse complement strand
GCCGGCGGCGCCCGGCGGGAGCAGCCAGGCCGCCCGGCCGACGACGCGGCCGCCTCGCAGGGCGACCCAGGTGCGCTCGGGCCGGTAGCCACCGCCGGCGATGCCGTCGGCGTAGCTGACCTGACGCAGCTGCGGCAGCGGGTCAGGCATGGAGTCGAACAGACTTTCCTCGCCCGCGACCAGCGGGCGGATGACAACGTCGGTCACAGGAGTGGTCCTCCGGAAGGCAGACGCCCCGGGTCAGATCCGCGTGGACGCCGGTACGCGGAGGGGGCGCAGAATGTCGGACACGGGTTCGGCCCTCCTTCCAGCTCGTCGGCGTGCCCGAAAACATACGGCACCCGTTCCGGCCGCCGCAACGCGGTTCATCACGCACACATCGGTAGCCTGGAGCGCATGATCTTCATTACCGCGAAATTCCGGGTCCGCCCGGAGGACGCCGACCGGTGGCCGCAGATCGCCGCCGCGTTCACCGAAGCCACCCGCGCCGAGCCCGGCTGCCTCTGGTTCGACTGGTCCCGCAGTCTTGACGACCCGACCGAGTACGTGCTGGTCGAGGCGTTCCGGGACGACGAGGCCGGCGCGGCGCACGTGCAGTCGGCGCACTTCCGCGAGGCGCAGCGCGCCCTGCCGCCGCACCTGGCCGAGACGCCCCGGATCGTCAACGTCACCCTGCCGCAGCAGGACTGGTCGCTGCTGGGCGAGATGGCGGTCCCTGAGAACCGCTGAGCCGCGTACGCACCGTACGGCGGTCAGCCCTCCGCGTAGACGAGGTCCATGGTGTCCGTACGGCCGGACCAGTCCAGCACGAGGTGCCAGCAGCCGGCCTGCGGCATGTCGACGACCGACGGGCCGGGGCCGCCGGTCACCTCACGGGTGACCCGGGTGTCGGTGCCGTCCAGCGTCGCGGTGATCACCAGGTTGGCTGACGCGGCCGGGTCGGGTGACCCGGTGGCCGGCCGGGACACCCAGAGGATCTTGTTGGTGGGGCCGTCGATCCGGCCGTGGGTGAGCGGTTGACCGAACAGCACCGCCACGATGTCGCCCTTCGCCCCGAAGACGTGCGGCACCCGGGTATCCCCGTGGAACCCGGTGTCCGCCCAGTCCGGCAGCGGCCCGGTCTCGATCCGGGAGTGGCAGCCCGTCCCGGCGCTCGCCGGCGCGGCCGGCGGGCTGGCGGCCGTGCATCCGGCCAGCACCATCACCGACGCCAGCACCACCGTGCCCCTGGAAGCCATTTGGCACCCCCATTCCGACGGGACGACTCACCAGCAGGACACCGGCCGGGGCGCCCGGGTTCCGTCAGCGCAGCGAGTTCGCGATCGCGACCGCCTCGTCCCGGGTGAGGTCGCCCTCCAGCCGGTAGCTCACCCCGGCCTCCCCCCAGATCAGGGTGGCGGCGGCGAGCCGCGCCGTCTCCACCCGGACCGTCCCACCACGATCCACGTACTCGAGCGCGTGCGGGCCGCCGATCCACACCGCGAAGTCGCCGTTGACCTGGGTCCACTGCACGTCCGGCCCGGCAGCCTGCTTCTGGAACACCGGGTCCAGGTGGCCGTCGAAGGCGTCGAGGCGCAGCGCCCCGCCGCGGTAGAGCAGCGTGGCCACGCGGTAGGTGCCGGTGCCGTCGGGGTCGGCAACCAGCACCCGCTCGGGCGCACCCAGCGCGGCCGGTACCCGGATGGGGAAGCGCACCTTCCGTTGGGCCTCGTCGAGGGCGACGGGTCGTTGCGCCGGCAACGGCGACGGGGTGATCGAGGGCAGCACCGGCGTCGGCGACGTACCGATGACGATCCCGGAGAAGCGCAGCAGCCCGGCGACCGCGTCGGCGAGGGCGGCCCGCCCGGGCGGCAGCACCGCGACGAGCAGCGCGGCCAGCACGGCGGCCAGCCAGTAGCGCCAGCGGCGCCGCCGTGGCGGGGGCGCGGTCAGCCGGGCGCGGACCCGGGCGGTCACGTCCGGCGCCGGCGGGGTGTCCAGGCAGGCGGCCAGGTCCCGCAGGTCCCGCTCGAGGTCATCCACGGTGCACCACCTCGCGGTCGAGCAGGCCGCGCAGCTTCGCCAGCGCCCGGTACGTCCGGGACTTCACGGTGCCCCGGGGTAGCCCCAGCGTGGTGACCGTCTCGTCCTCGCTCAAATCGAGGAAGTACCGGCAGACGATCACCTCGCGGTCCTTCACCGGCAGCCTGCGCAGCGCCTGCACGAGCGCGGCGCGGCGCTCGGCGGCGAGGACGGCCGCCACGGCGTCGTCCTCGGCCGCCTCGGGCCCCGGGTCCGCCGCCGCGGCCCGCAGCGCGAGGCCGTCGCGGCGGGTACGCGAGCGGTGCAGGTTGCGGGTCTCGTTGGCGACGATGGCCAGCAGCCACGACCGGAAGGACGACTCGCCCCGGTAGCGGGACAGGTTGCGGTACCCCTTCACGAAGGCCTCCTGGATGACGTCCTCCGCGTCCGGCCCGGCGCCGAGCAGCACCGCCGTCCGGTGCGCGGACGCGGTGTGCCGGGAGACCAGGAGGTCGTACGCCTCCAGGTCACCGGCCCGCGCGCGGGTGACAAGCTCGTCGTCGTCCAGGGGAATCCTCCAGTCGGTCCACCCCTCATGACACCGCCCGCGCCGCGCCGGTTCCACCTCCCAGGGTGGGAACTTCGCCGCCGTTCACCGTGTCATCGGGGCATGACGCCCACCACGCTCTCTCGCCGTACCATGCTCACCCTGCTCGCCGGCGCGGGAGCCGCCACGCTGGCCGGCTGCGAGCCCACCCGGTCGCCGGCCGCGGCCGGCTCCGTGACGGTCCCCGACCGGCTGCTCGTCGAGGTCGGCGACGGCCTCGGCGTGCTGCGCGGCGGCGACCGGCAGACCATCCCGCACGCGGTGGCCGGCCCGGACGGCTTCGCGGCCTACGCGACCGCGCCCGCCGGCCCCGACACCGCGTGCTGGCGGGTCGACCTCGCCACCGGGCGCGCCAGCGAGCGGGTACGGCTGCCCGGCCGGTGGGAGCCGCAATGCGTCTCGGCCACCAACACACTCGTCGCGCTCACCCCGAGCCGGCAGGACGTCACCGGCGGGCGCCCGCCCGGGCGGGCGGTCACGCCCGTCCTCATCGCCGACGCCGGCGGGGTCCGGCACCGGCTGGACCTGCCGGGCAACGTGGTGCCGGAGGCGTTCACCGCGGACCTCACCGGGCTGTTCGTCCTCGACTGGCTTCCCCCGGCGGCACCGGACCGCTACCGGGTCCGCGTCGTCGACCTCGCCACCGGGGCGCCGGGCCCACTCTCCACCCGGGACAAGGCACCGATCCCGCCCGGCGCCGAGGAGGAGATGCGCGGCGAGGGCCGCCAGGCGGTACTCTCCCCCGACCGGACGACCCTGTACACCCTCTACACCCACCAGCCGGGCCACCGGCACACCCGCGACCTGGTCAGCGGGCGGCCAGGCAACGCGCACGCGTTCGTGCACACGCTCAGTCTCGACGTTCGCTGGGCGTACTGCGTCGACCTGCCGCACCCGTTCGGGGCGGGGTCGGCCGCCGGCCACGCCGCCGCGATCAGCCCCGACGGGCAGCGCGTCTACGTCACCGACGGCGCCTCCGGCAGCGTCGCGGAGATCTCCACCGAGGACCTGACGGTACGCCGGACGGTCCGCCACGCCCGCGTCGCCGGCACCGCGTACGCCGCCGCCGACGGCGACCGCCTGTTCCTCGCGGCCGGGACGACGGTACGGACCCTGGACGCCGCCCGCCTGGCTCGTACCGCGGAGTGGCGGGCCCGGGAGCCGGTACGTGGCGTGGTGCCCGGCCGCGACGGCACCCGCCTCTACCTGGGGCAGTCCGGCGCGGTGAGCTGGCACGATCCGGCCACCGGCGCGGAACTCGGCCGGGTGGCCGTACCCGGTCTGGTCGCCCTGCACGGCCTGGCGGGACAGCGATGACCCCACGCTCCGGCTAGGGTCGGCCCGATGATCGAGCCCGCCTACCTGACCGCCGCTCGGGAGTCGTACGACCGGGTCGCCGAGGACTACGTGAGGATCGCGCCGCCCCGGTTCGCGCAGGACGCGCTGGGCCGGGCCATGCTGGCGGCGTTCGCCGAACTCGTGCCCGCGCGGGACGGGCGGCCGGTCGCCGACCTGGGCTGCGGCCCGGGCCACGTCACCGCCCACCTGGCCGAGCTCGGCCTGCCGGTCTTCGGCGTCGACCTGTCCCCGCGGATGGTGGAGATCGCCCGCCGGACGTACCCGGCCCTGCGGTTCGAGGTCGGGTCGATGACCACGCTCGATGTACCGGACGGGCAGCTGGCCGGCATCGTGGCCTGGTGGTCGATCTTCCACCTGCCGCCGGAGGTGCTGCCGGCGGTGTTCGCCGGGTTCCGGCGTACCCTGGCCCCGGGCGGCCTCCTGCTGCTGGGCTTCCACGTCGGCGATGAGCGGCTGCGCCCCGAGCGGGCGTACGGGCATCCCGTCTCCTACGAGGCGCACCTGCTGGCCCCCGACGGCATCGCCGAACTGCTGCGCGAGGCCGGCCTGGTCGTCACCGCCCGGCAGCTCCAGGAACCCGACGAGCGGCTGAAGCGACCACAGGCCTGCCTCCTGGCCCGCAAGCCGGGTAACACGGAATGAGGGTCGATCCGGCGCGGTCGGCGGTGATCGCGGCCCTGACCGAACTGCGCGACGCAGGATGTCCCGTGGTGTCCCCCGACCACGTCGAGCAAATGGCCGACATCGGGCTTCGCCGCTGGCACAGCTTCGCACGTCGCCATCGGCCACGCGGGCCGGCCAGCCTCGATGCACGGGTCCGGGATCTGGTGCGCGGTCTGGTCGACGCCTGCGAACCGGAGCCCTCGCTGACCGGGCCGCTGACCAGGGACTACGAGTGCGTGGCGTGGGCCGTCGCCAGGGCCGTGACGGTCGACGGCGAGGAGCGGGACGGCACCTCTCAGACGGCTCAGCTCTGATAGAGGCGAGCGTCGGTTACTGCCCGGCTGTCCGAACGGTGAAGTGTGCGAACGAACCGGCCGCCCCCTGCCCGAAGGCACGCTCGGAGGATGGGATGGAAACGCTGTACGGGGCGTACCGCGGGTCGCAGGTGCCCGGCCCCGTCACGTCCGGCGCAGTGCAGCCGTACTGGAACGGGAAGGCGTCGAGCAGACTGAACAGGCCGTGCCCGATGGAGAACGACCGGATCTTGCCGGCCAGCGGTTCGCCGCCGCCCAGGGACGGATAGGTGCCGGTGTACGTAACGGCCTGCCGGTCCAGCGGTACGCCGACGTTGCCGACCTCGGCGACCACCCGGTCGTCGAGCAGGTAGGTCACGGTGGCCTGCCCGAGGGTCTGCCGGTAGCGGATCGCGGCCCGGTGCGCGACGCCCGGGGCGATCTGCACTTCCCTGACGATCTGGGTGTAGGCCTTGTCCAAGCCGACCTCGGTGGCCTCGGGACAGTTCGGGTTGGACGTGTTGCCGGTGATCGTGGTCGGCAGCCGCTCGATGAGTGGGAAGGCGTGGTTACCCGAGACGAACCAGTCGAAGAGTTGCCCGCTACAGAAGTCGATCATGTTGAGGACGACGGCCGCCTGTTGCCCTTCCAGAACCTCACTCGCCCACGGGCGGGCCGTCGGGTCCGCCGGGTCGTAGGAGCCGGGCGCCCCGTACTGGCCGTGCACCACCTGGCCGGCGGTCGCGCCAGGAGTGTCCGCGGTGATGTCGACCGAGAACTCGATCGACCCGTTTCGCGGCGCCTCGAAGGTCCGGTTACTGACGGCCATGTACTTCAGATGGTCGTAGACGCTGAAGTCCACGCCGGTCTTGAAGGGAACGTCACTGACCGTGAAGACGCCGTCGTGGACGCTGCCGGTGGCGCCGTCGAGCGGGCCGTAGATGTTGGACCACTTCTGCTGGTACTCCGTCAGGGTGGCGGAGTCGTAGTGGACGACGCCGGCCTGCGGCGTCGCGGTTGCGGCGTGCGCCGGCACGCCGGAGTACAGGACGACGGAGACGATCACGGCGCAGGCGACTCCGCCCCGGGCTTCTCTCGGTTTTCGCACGGTGCCCCTCTTTCTGCGGTCCCGGAGCCGTCCCGGTGCCCCGCCGGCTCCCCACATCGATCCATCCTGATGAGCGGGGGCTGCCCGGACATCGGCCGCTCGCCCGGACCACCGGACCGGCCCGAACACTTCGCCAAGCTGTTCGGCAGACTCCGTCCACCGTGCAGCCGCCGGTCACCGGCCGTTCACCTGGGCGCGGGAAAGGCCGCCGCCTGGGGCAGGGGGCACCATGCGGCCCCGGTGAGGCGGCGCCCGGGTGGTCGGCTGCCCGGCCGACCGCCCGGGCCTCCGTCATGCCCGCGCCACCAGCACGGTGACCAGGGTGTCTCCGCCGCAGTCGGGGATCTCCCGCAGCGTCCACCGGCCGACCAACCCGCCGCCGGCGAAGTTCGACTCGGCGTCGCGGTCTTCGACCTCCCCTTCGGCCAGGGTCAGTCCGGCCGCCGGATAGGCCCGTTGCATGAAGCCGAGCGTGTCGCGGAAGTGCTGCCCCGTCACCGCCGTCACGATCAACCGGTTCCCCGCGCGCTGCTCGGCTCCGGTGAGGACGGCGCCCGGCGGCAACGGCACCCGCGTCGGCAGCGCGCTTGGCCGCGGGACGGCCGTCGCCGCTTCGGCGCAGGCCTCCGTGGTGGCCGGGAGCCTCGCTCGGTCCGCCTCGTCCGGGGCACTCGGCCCCGCCCCGTCGGAGCAGCCCACCATCATGCCGAGCAGGACCGCGCCGGCGATCCCCCGGGTCACTTCTTCGTCGCCGTCGTCGTGGCGGGTGGGTCGTAGGCGGCGAAGAGCGACTTGCCGCCGCTCTGCCGGGCGATGGTGGCCAGCGCGTCGAAGTTCTGCGTCCCGCCGGTGGCGCAGGCGCCGGTGCAGCCGTCGGCGTAGCCGACGAGGACCCGCCCCTGCTTGTCGATCTGGACGTCCATGAAGTCGAGCAGGTTCCGGTCGGTGCCGCAGGTGGTGCCGCCGGTGCAGATGGAGCCCTTCTGTACCGGGTCCTGCGGGGTCGCGTCGGTCAGGGACCAGGTGCCGCCGCCGTCGTAGGTGACGGCGACGTACAGGTGCCATTCGCCGGTGAAGTTCTGCGCGTCCTGGTAGTTGCCGCCGGTGGTGGTGCCGAGGAAGGCGATCGCGGCGCGGTCGGCGTCCCCGGCGACGACGGCCGGGAACACGACGTTCTTCACCCCGAGGGCGGCGCCGACGTCCCGGTCGCTGTCCCAGGTCCGGCCGTGGTCGTGGGAGACCGCCATGTGGGCGTGACCGTCGGCGTTCTGGTATCCGAAGTACAGCGTGCCGTCGGACGCGACGCCCACCGACGGGTCGCTGTCCGCCGGCAGGCTGGTCGGCACCGGGCGTACCTGCCAGGTCAGGCCGTTGTCCTCGGAGACGGCCACCGCCTGGTTGGCGCCGCAACCCTTGTTGGGCACGTACACGGTGCCGTCCTTCGGTGACACCTTCACGTGGCCGTGCAGGCCACCACAGTCCAGCAGGGTGTACATCGGCACCGCCGGGCCGAAGGTGAGGCCACCGTCGCGGCTGGTCGCGCAGAGTGCGTCGGCGATGTCCTGGGAGCAGTAGTAGACGGCGTTCGGGTACAGCGCGAGGCCGCCGACGCCGTTGGGCGACCAGCGGCCGCCGCCGACGGTCTGGTGGTCGACGCCGGAGTTGATGCCGCCGCCCTGCGACGGCGTCCACGTCTCGCCGTCGTCGTTCGTGAAGCACATGAGCGAGGTCTTGCCGGCGAGCTGGGACTCGAAGGTACGGCCGGTGTCGTGGTCGGTGTACAGGATCGGGTCCAGCGAGACGTTGGCGGTGCACCTGGGCAGGTGCGCGCTCTTGTCCTCCCACACCGCCGTGGCCGGCGCGCTGCTGTCGTCGAAGCTCACCCGGTAGGTGTCGGTGTACGCCTGGTACATGACCTTGCCGGTCTTCCAGTTGGCGCCGATCGAGGGTTCTCCGGCGTCGTGGGCCCGCGGCAGGGTGCCCGGGGCCGGATAGTTGGTGAAGGCGGCGGCACCGACCGGCCCTGGGGCCGGCGCAACCGGCTTGGCAACCAGCTCAGCGGTTGCCGAGTAGCTGTCACCCAGCGGGATGAACGGCACGACCCGCACCCGGGGTACGCCCCGGCCACGGGCGGCAGCACCAGGGTTTCCGGGTCGGCGCTCGAGGCCGCCTGGCCCACCTCCGCGCCGGACGCGTCGTACACGTAGACGTCGAAGTCGGCGGCGGTGTCCGGCCAGTTGACCCTGATCCTGAGGTCGTGGTCGGTGTCGTAGCCGGCCGGCACGTCGACCGTCAGGGCGTAGTCGTCGCACGGGGTGGCGTCGCCGCAGGTGAGCGCGCCAGTGGTCGCGCTGACGTTGGGCAGCGCGAAGGGACCGCCGGTCCAGCCGACGCTCGGGCTGGTGGCGGAGACGACGCCGGACCCGGGGTCGGCCGCGCGGGCCGCCGTCGTCGCGCCGCCGGCGGTGGTCAACAGCACAGCGGCCACCACCGCCATCGGGCAGCGCATCCATGATCTCAAGGGAGGTACCTTCATCACATCCCTGCCTTCCTCGGCCCGCCTCGACGCACGCCGGTACCTGTGTCATCGCTCGCGGCGCCGCGGACGCAACCGTCACGGTCGATGGAATCCGGTTGGCCGTACGGCGGGCGCGACGCCCCCGGCGGGCCTATGGTGTGGACATGTGGAGGCTGCTGGCCGCGTCGGTGGTGGGGATGAGCGCCGCCGCGGCGCTGGCCGCCCCCACCCCGGCGACGTCGGTCGACGCCACGCCGGTGCTGACCACCACCCCGTTCGGCGCGTTGCCCGGGCAGCAGGTCACCCACACGGTCACCGTCGCCGGTACGGCGAGCCTGACGGCGGGCCGGATCACCTTCACCACCACGGCCGACCTGGAGGAGATCACCGTCCGCGCCGAACCCGGCCGGTGCTCGGTGTCCAGCAGTACCGTGGTCTGCGACCTGGGTGACGTGCGGCTGGCCGCTGGTGCGGCGCCGCCCCGGGTCACCATCACCGGCCGCATCCGCGAGGGTGCCGCGCCGAGCGGGCTGGTCCGCAACCGGGTCACCCTCACCGCGGCCGAGTTCGCCGAGGAGGACGGCCAGGTGGCCAGCAACGCCTACCTGCTGCCGGGGTCGGCCCCGACCAGCGCGGAGGCATCGCTGCAGGCGGTCGCCACCGAGCCGCCACCGGCCCGACGCGCGAGCGTGACCGTCGCCCTGTCGGCGCTGGGGGCCGCAGTTCTCGCGGTGGGCGTCGCGGTGCTGACCCGCCGGCGCCGGCGTCCGGGAGGCGGCCCGCCGCAGGTGCCACCGCCTGTTGCGGCCGGAGGGCCGGACGCGATGTAACAGCCGAGGGCACCGGTGGCGGGAGGATGCGGCATGCGGCGGCGGGCGACACTGACAGCGGGAACCCTCGCGGCGACGCTGGCCGTGGCGACGCTGACCCTGCCGGCCTCGACGGACCGTGCGGCGGCCGGCACCATCGGTCCGCTCCCCCTGCCCAGCCCGTCGCTGTCCCTGCCCCTGCCGCCGCTGCCTCTCCCCTCGGTGACCGTGCCCACCGTCAAGCCGCCGCCGCTGCCGTCACTGCCGCCGCTGCCGCCACCGATCCGGCGGTCACCGACCTCCGCGCCGACGCCCCGGCCCACCGGGCCGACCACCACGAAGCCGCCGAACGGTGCCGGCGCGCCCCCGTCCGCCGCCCCGGCCGCCCCCGCCGGACCGCTGATCAACCCCGGCGCCGCCGCCGCGCTGATCAGCGCCGATCCGGCCGCCGACCTGTACCCGCAGCCACCCGTGGACCCCGCCACCACGCCCGACGCCCGCCGGGTCGCCCAGCTGAGCGAACTTCAGCACCGGATCCAGTACCTGCAGAACATCCTCGCCCGCACCCGCGACGATCTCGCCCGGGCCGAGCGCGAACCGGATGCGGTGCTGCAGTTGCTGACCACGCTCACCGCCGGCGGGGATCCGTCCGCCGCGCCGCCGATCGCCGTGGCGGACGCCGCGGGACTGGTCGACACGCCCACCGGCCGGGCGGCCGCGCTGTCCGCAGCGCTCGCCTCCGGGCAGGCGGAACTCGCCCGGCGGCAGCGGGACGAGACCCGGGTCCGGCAGGAGATCGACCGGGTCGCCCGGCCCGCCACCGTCCCGAGGCGGGCCGCCGCCCCGGCGCGGC
>NZ_JBSGJR010000212.1:0-10264 GCF_053605645.1 Micromonospora sp. NPDC003776 | reverse complement strand
GGCGGCGCCCCGGAGCAGGGCGGCCACCCCGGTCGAGTCGAGGAACCCGACCGCGGCGAGCTCGACCACGATCGCCCCGCACCGGTTCGCCGGTGCGGCCCTCGTCGTCGTCAGTGGTCAGTGCCGGATCTGCACCCCGGCGTCGGCCAGCGCGGTGATGACGCGCGCGGACTCACCGAAGCCGATCACCAGTACGGCGTCCGCGCCGAAGTCCTTGATCTGCTTGGCGCCGTCGCTGAAGTCGACCGGCGGCGCCTTGGCGTCGGCCGGCGGCTCGTAGGTGAGCAGCTTCATCCGATCCGCGCCCAGGCCGGCCCGCTCCAGCTCGGCACGGACGTTCTCCTGGAGGCCCTCGCCGTAGGAGTCCTTACGGGCGACGATGGCGACCTTGTGCGGTCCGTCCCGGAGGATCACGTCGGCCAGCGCCCGGCCCTGGAGGATGTCCGACGGGGCGGTACGGAAGTAGAGGCCCTTGTCGTCGATGGTGGTCAGCCCGGCGTCGGTGTTCGACGGGGAGAACAGCACCCGGCCGGCGGCCACCACGTCGGGCAGCACGGCCCGCGAGATGCCCGACGCGGCCGCACCGATGATGACCTGCACGCCCTTGCTGACGTGCGAGGCGACCGTCGCCTTGGCGATCTGCGGGTTGGTGCCGTCGTCGCCGTCGATCCACACCACCGGCTCGCCGAGCACCCCGCCGCCGGCGTTGATTTCCTTGATGGCCAGCGCCGCGCCGGCCGCGATCGGCGGATAGGCCAGCGCCAGGTCACCGGTCTTCGGCAGCAGGCCACCGAGGATCAGCGGGGCCTTGGCGTCCTTGCCCGGCTTGTCGCCGCGCTGCTTCTTGCCGCGCGGCGGCGCCTTGGTGCTCGCCGCGGACTCGTCGCCGGCGCCGACGAACTCGGTCTTGCCGTCGTTGATCTTCTTGTCGTCGAAGTGCAGGGTGGCGTAGCTGGCGGTGGCCGGCTCGCCGGCGTCGGTGAAGCCGGCCCGGTTCAGCGACACCCCCCGGTACTCGATGTCCTGGCCCGCACGGGCGAGCTGGAGGCAGGTCGCCGGGTCGTCGCACCGCTGGCCGCTGGTGGTCACCCCGACGATCTGCTTGGCGATCTCGCCCGGGTCGGTGGTGCCGGCGAGCTGGGCGGCCAGCGCGCTGATCACGACGGCGTCGTACGTCTCCGCCGAGTAGAGGAAGTCCCTCAGCTTCGGGTCTACGGTGCGTAGCCGATCCTTGAAGGTCTCGGGCAGCGGCGTGAGGGGGATGGTGCCCTTCATGCCATTCAGCAGATCCGCACGGTCCTTGAGTTCGTCCGCGTACGAGTTCTGCATGTTGCCGTCGGTGCCGTAGAGGCGCACCTGGGTGGTGGTGGTCGCCTCCTCGGGCTGGTCGCTCCCGCAGGCGCTGGTGGCGAGCAGGAGCGCCGCGCAGACCGTGGACACGGCAGCGCGCGACGCGCGTGATACGAGCATGGTCGTCCTTCCTCCGGCGAAGGTCCGCTGCGCACATTAGCGTGCCGACGCGGACCGTGGGACCGTGGATGGGGCTCCGTCGGCAGCCCGACTGCGGTTATCACTCAGCGTGATGAAGGTCGTGTTTCGGGGTCACCGCTTGACCCCCGTAAGTACTGTTCGGCGGGTGACCGACGAAGCACAGCAGACGCTGGACGACGCGACCGCCGTGCTCCGCTCGGCCCTGGCCGGTGACGGCGACGCGGTGGTGGGCACCTTCGACGCGGTGGTGGACCGCTCCGGGCTGGCCGGCGCGTACGGGGTGGCGTGGTGCCTGGCCGCCGCCATGGTCGGCGACGACGCCCCGACCGGCGGCGCCGCGCTGGATTTCCCGGGCATCGACCAGGCCGCCTACGACACCCGCTGGGTGGCCCGCTTCGTCAGCGCGTACGCCAACGACGACGCCGACACCGGCGAGGCGCTCTTCGGGGCCGCGATGGCCGACGGGTTGCTGCCGGACTGCCTGCTCACCCTCGCCGGGTCGACAGTGGCCACGTTGCGCAGCCGGGCCGGCTGAGCGCGCGGGGTGCCCGCCGGGCCGCCCGCGACGCCTGTGGTAGCTCTGGTGCATGTCCGAGGCGATGCTCAGCAAGGTCCGCAAGCTGCTCGCCCAGGCCGAGGACCCGGCCTGCACGCCCGCCGAGTCGGCGGCGTTCATGGCCAAGGCGACCGAGCTGATCGCCCGCTACGGCGTGGACCGGGCGCTGCTCGCGGCCCGGGACCCGGCCACCGACCCGGTCGGCGACCGGGTGGTCGAGGTGGTCGCCCCGTACGCCCGGGACAAGGCCGGCCTGCTCGCCGCCGTCGCCGACCCGCTGCGCTGCCGCTGCGTACGACGCCGGCAGGGGAGCGGTTTCGCGATGCACCTCTTCGGCTTCGCCAGCGACCTGGAAAGGGTCGAGCTGCTCTTCACCTCGCTGCTGGTGCAGGCCGCGCACGGGCTGGCCGGCGCCGCGGTGCCGGCCGGTGAACATCCGGCCGCGTTCCGGCGTACCTGGCTGGCCGGTTTCGCCCACGTGGTGGCGGAGCGGTTGCGGGCGGCCGAGGCCGACGCGGTCGCCGGGTCGGGGGCGCCCTCGATGGCGCTGGTGCTCGCCGACCGTTCCGGCCGGGTCCAGCGCCGGCTCGCCGAGGTCTATCCCCGGCTGCGTACCGCCCCGGCACGGCGGCTGGCCGGCACCGGCTTCGGTCCCGGAGCGGCGGCGGGACGCCGGGCCGACCTGGGGGGCGCGGGCGTGACCGGGTCCGGCGCGGCGCGCGGCATCGCGCACTGACGCCGGGCCGGGGGGCTCAGGCCGCGTCTCGGGTGACCGTGGCCAGGTAGCGGCGGAGCAGTTCGTGCCAGCCGGCGGTCAGCGCCTCCCGGTAGCCCTCGGCGGCCTCGCCGTGCCGGTCGAAGTTGCGGTGCTCGACCTCCACCCGGGTCCGGTCCGGCCCCTCGGGCAGGAAGAGCACCTCCACCTCGCTGGCCCGCGCCGGGTCGGGCACTGGCACCCGGTCCGGCCCGATCTGCCAGGTGAAGACCAGCCGGCGGGGCGGATCCCAGGTGAGCACCCGGCCGAAGTCGCTGCGGAAGCCGTACGGGCCGATCTCGTAGAGCATGCCGCCGGCGCGGGGCTCGACCCCCAACTCGGCCAGGGCGTCCGGCCCCGACCAGGTGTACTCGCGCACCCACCAGTCGGTCAGCGAGCCGGTGAAGACGGCGAAGGCCCGTTCGGCGGAGGCCGGGGCGAGCAGGCTGCAGCGGAGGGAGAAGCGGTCGAACTCCTGGCGGACCTCATCCGGATCGGCCATCTCCTGTCCCATAGGCCCGGACCATACCGGCTGATGCCTCGCTGCGCAGCTTTCGTGTGCCCGTCCGCCGGCCGCCGGGAGAACGTTTTCCGGGACCGCTCACCCGCTCCCGGCGGGCGGCCGGCCCTGGATGGATGCCGCAGCGCAAACCGGGTAACCGCCGCTGATCCGGCCCGGCGGACGGGCCAGCGGGGAGCGGGGAGCATGACCGAGAGCGAAGCCAGCGAGCGGGAAACCGACCCGACCGGCGAGCGGCTGCGCCACCGGGGCGGGGCGCCGGAGCCGGACGTCCTGCTCGACATTCCGGAGGTGACGGTCGACCAGCTCCGGCTGGCGGTGGACGGGCTCGACGCGGACCTGTCGCTGCGCGCCCGGCTGGCGAACCTGGTCCAGCTCGACGCCGGGGTGCGGGTGCACCTGGAAGGGGTCGAGCTGGACCTGACCGGGGTGAGCGCCGAGGCCCTGCTCAAGGTGCGCCTGGAGAAGCTGGTGCAGATCCTCGACCGCGCGCTCACCACCCTCGATCGGAACCCGCAGGCGGTGACCTGCCGCCCGACCCCGAAGACCAGGGTGCCGCTGGTGGTGTGCAGGTCGTCCGAGGAGAGCGTCCGCCAGGCGACGTGGTACGTGTTCGGCGGCAGCGCCGGCAGGCCGGCGACCAGGGTGACCGGTTCCTCGCTGTCGTCGTCCTCGGTGGCGGGCGCGCCCTCCGGGTCGCGCAGCGCCAGCCCGGTCACCGCCCAGTGCCGGCCGTCGCCGTCGACCAGGCTGATCCGGGCGGCGGCGAGTTCCACGTGCTCGGTGAAGGCGAGGGTGAGCGTCTCCGGCGCCCGGTCCAGCACGGCGCCGTCGGCGGGCGCGCTGGCGGCCAGGTACGCGTGGGCCTGCGCCGGCGCCGGACCGACCAGCACGGCCAGGCCCGCCACGGCGAGAACGGCGAGCAGGCGGCCCAACCGGGACACGCCGCTCACCGCACCGGCACGTGGGCCAGGCGGCGCTGCCCCGAGGTGATCTCGATGGAGTCGCCGCGCTTGATGGCGCCGCCGTTGTTCAGGTAGAGCAGGTAGTAGCTCTGGCCGGGGCGCAGCTCGTGGCCCTGCTTCATCAGGGCCGCCCGCCAGGCCAGTTTGCCGGAGCGCTCGTTGCGCAGCCGGGGCGGATGCTTCGTGTCGTTCTGGAAGGCCGACGCCTTCTGGGTGTCCAGCACCACGTAGCGCAGCTCCACCAGGCCGCCGTCGCCCACCACGGCCGCCTGGGTGAACCGGACACCGAGCTGGGCCTCCAACTGCCCGTCGTGCGGGACGGCGTAGCCCTGCCGGGCGTCGGCGTACCCGCCGAAGCGGACGATCGACACCGCGACCAGCGCCAGCACGAGCAGCGGGAGCACCAGCCGGCCAAGGCGGGGACGCGGGATGCGGAACGGGATCGCGACCATCGTCAGGACTCCTCGGGGGACGGTGGGGGCCGGACCGGTGCCCGGCCCCCCAGGCGTCAGGGTGCGGTGTAGCGGGTGGAGGCGTAGTTGTCGAAGCTCAGCGAGCCGGTGGTGGTGGCGGTGCGGGCGACCAGGCCGAGCGCCGCCGACTCCACCCGGTAGCCGCTGGTGTCGCCGGTCAGGGTGCCGACGGTGACCGTGCCGACCTTGAGGGTGGCCGAGCCGGCGGTGGCCGAGGCCCAGTCCAGCCGCACCGTGCCGCCGCCGGCGGCCACCCAACTCGTGTACGCCCAGCCGGCCGGGCGCAGCAGCCCCAGCCGGAACTGGTTGGTGGTGCCGTTGCGGCGGTACTGGACGACCGCCACCGCCCCGCCCGCGGCGTTGTTCAGCTGGTGGACGGTGACCACGGCGGTCTGCGGGTTGAACGTGCCGAGGGTGACGTCCGCCCGGGTGTGCACGGTGCGCTCGGCGGCCGGGGTGTCGTCGACGACGTACCCGACCGTGTTGGCGACCAGTTGACCGGAGCCGGCCGACACCGTGCCGACCACCCGCGACCAGGCGCCGGTGCCGCCGGTGAAGGCGTCGGCGAAGATGGCGTTCGGCGGGTCGACGCTGACCGTCACCGCGCCGGCCGTGCCCCAGGTGCCCAGCGCGTCGCGGGCGCGCACCCGCAGCGTGTGGTTCCCGGCGCTGAACCCGTTGAGCGCGATGGTGGTGCTGACCGCGGTGCCGCTGACCGTCATCGGGTGGCCGTGGCCGGTACCGGGGTCGGTGCCCTCGTACCACTCGGCGGCGGTCACCGCGGAGGCCGCGTCGGTGGCGGTGGCGCTCAGCGTGAGCGTCGCCGCGCGGGCGGTCGGGTTCGGCGCGGCGGTGATCCCGGTGACCACCGGCCCGGCCCGGTCGAGGGTGAAGGTGACCGCGGTGAGCGGCCCCCAGTTCCCGGCGGAGTCGCGGGCGTGCACCAGCACCTGGTGGACGCCGTCGGCGCGCCCGGTCAGCTCGCTCAGCGGCAGCAGCCCGTAGGTGTTCTCGGTGCCGCTGTTGAACGAGCCGTCGAGGGCGACGAAGGTGAAGCCGGTGCCGTCGGCGCCGCCGGCGTCGAGGAAGCCCTCCGCCGCCGTGATCGCCGAGTGCACGCCCCCGGCGGTGGGATCGGTGAAGGCGGCGTTGATCCGCAGATCGGTCGGGTCGGACGCGGAGCCGGTGCGGCCGTCCGTGACGGGCGGGTCCACCGCCCCGGAGAGCAGGGTCGGCACCGTCCGGTCGACCACCAGGTCGGCGGCGGCGTACGGGCCCCACAGCCCGAACGAGTCCCGGCTGTGCACGTAGACGGTGTGCCGGCCCTCGGCCAGCGCGGCGGCCACCACGGCCGGGATCGCGCCGGACTCGGCGGCGACCGCGGCACCCGGGTTGGCCAGGGTGAGCGGGGTGCCGGCGCCGTTGTCCCCGGTGCTGTCCAGGAACCACTCCGCGCCGGTGACCGTGCCGCCGAGGCCGGAGTCGTCGCCGGTGGCGGAGAGCGCGATGTCGCCGGTGCCGGCGGTCGGGCTCGGGGTGAGCGTCACGCCGGTGGTGACCGCGCCGGTGACCGCGAGGTTGAGCGTGGTGCTGCCGACCACGCCCCAGTTGCCGGCCGCGTCGTGGCCGCGTACCCAGATGGTGTGCCGGCCCTGGGTGAGGGTGGTGAGCAGGTCGGCGGGGAGGGCGGCGGTGGCCCCGGCGACCGTCGGTCCGGCGCCGAAGCCGCCGCCGGTGAACGGGATGCCGGTCCCCTCGGCGACCCGCAGGTCGTCGACGACCGCCTCGGCCCGGTCCACCACCGAGTTGCCGTTGCGCGCGTCGGTGAAGTCGGCGGTGACGGTCACCGCGTCCCGCACGCTCGCCGGGTTCGGGGCGGCCCGGACGTTCGCGGCGGTCGGGCCGACGTGGTCGCCGCTGTCCACCGGCGGGTTGGTGTCCAGGAAGGTGAGCATGCCGCCGAACGCCTGCTGCGGGCTGACCCCGGTGACGGTGCTGCCGTAGCGCTGGCCGGCGTTGTTGAGCTGCCCGCCGGACTCGAACAGCGCGAAGCGCCGCCCGTCGGGCCCGCCCGGCACGTGCACCACGGCGTCGACCGCCTGCCCGGGTTGCAGCGGCACGGTCACCGCGGCCTCCGGGTACCCGGCCGGCCGGGCGTCCTGCCCGACGATCGCCTGGTCCAGCCCGAGCAGGGTCATCGGATGCGGCTGCACCCCGGCGGCGACGTAGCGCAGCAGCACCGTCCGGCCGACGTCGGTGGCCACCACGTCGGTCTCTGGGAACGCCTTGCCGTTGATCAGCCGGTACTTCGGGGCGTAGGCGCGCATGTCGTAGCTGAGCGGGGCGGCGTTGAAGGCCGGGTCCACCTCGGTGAGCACCAGCACCGCCTCGTCGTCGTAGACCGAAGCCGCGTCCCCGTACGCGCTGGGCCGACCGGCGACGGCGGGGGCGCGGACCACCAGCGCGCCGACCAGCCCCATGGCGACCTGCCGGGCGCCGAGCGCGGTGTGCCCGGCCTCGTAGAGGTACGTGCCGGGACGGGTGGCGGTGAAGGTGTAGCTGCGGGTGCCGCCGGCGGCGGCGCCGGTGCGGTCGGGGGCGAGCCCGGTGACCGCGGGGAACGCCAGCGACAGGGCGTCGGCGAGTCCGTTGTGCAGGGTGACGGTCACCCGCTGGCCCTGGTCGACCACGAGCACCGGGCCGGGCAGGGTGGCCGGGGCGGCGTCGGTCGGGGCGAAGCCCCAGATCGGCACCGGCGCGGTCGCGCCGGGCAGCACCACGGTGCCGGGCTTGGCCCAGAGGTCGCAGGTGGCCGTGCCGGCGGCGAGCTGGCAGCCGGTCTGCGGTAGCACGCCCTGCGGCGGGGCCGGGTCACCAGCGAGGGTGGCCGCTGCCCGGTCGGCGCCCGCCGCGACGTGCGGGGCTGCGGCGTGTGCCGGCGCCGGGCCGAGTGTCAGCAGCGCGGCCGCGATCCCGGCGAGCAGCCGCGTCGTACGGGTCCGTGTCATCGTCGCCCTCCCCTGCCGTGTCACGCCGGACATCCGGCGGGCGGGTCGATGCGGATCAGCGTCATCATCCCGCCGAAGCTCGCCCCGTAGTTGGTCGCCTGTTCCAGCGCGTGGCTGTGCGCGACGTGGTAGTACTCGCCGCACTGGTTGTTCTGCACCACGCCGGGCGGCAGTTCGCCGAGCTCCCCGCCGAGGTACGGGTTCTCCGCGAACCAGGTCTCCGGGCCCGGCCCGACGATCTGGTCCTGCAACGACGGCAGCGGCACCGGGATCGGGTTGCCCTGAGGGTCCCAGTGCTCGGCGTCCTTCCAGATCATCAGCGTGTCCGCGGTCTGCCCGGGCGCCACGTCGATGAGGAAGTTGGAGAAGGACAGGTCCTGCCCGCCGGGGCCCTGCGCCGGCCGCCCGTCCCGGGCGATCAGCTGCTCGTCGCTGCCGTGCGGGTGGAACGGGTAGCTGACCGATCCGGCGTTCAGGTAGCGGATCAGCGCCGGCTGCGGGTTGCGCACCGGGTCGTACGGGCGGATGTGGATCAGCGCCCCGTACGGCTGGGCGGGCAGCCAGTCGGCGTGGTTGGGCGCGATGGTGTCCGGCATGCTGCGCCCGTTGATGGTGAAGTAGCGCGCCTTGTACTTCGTGAAGTCGTACGCCCGCTTCCGCTCGACCGCCAGGTGCAGGTCCGGGTCGATCTCGCCGAGCAGGTAGAGGTACTCGTGGTCGGGGTCGAACGCCGAGTCGGCCCGGTCGTTCTCCCGGTCCGGGTGGCCGGCGGGGCGGACGACCAGCGCGCCGTAGAGCCCCATCTGCACCTGCTTCTGCACGTCGGTGCCGGACTGGTAGAGGTAGGTGCCCGGCGGCCCGGCGGTGAAGGTGTAGGTGACCGAGCCGGTGGTGGCGGCCGCGGTGGTGGTCAGCGAGGTGAGCGTGCCGGCGGCGTCGGTCTCCGGCTGGGCCGGCCGCCCGTCGGCGAGCACCTGCGCCTGGCCGGGGAAGGTGATCGACGTGGGCTCCGGCAGGGTGTTGTGCAGCACGACGGTGACCTTCGCCCCCGAGGTGACGCAGAGCGTCGGGCCGGGGAGCTGGAACGCCCCGCCGCTGGCGGCGTAGCTCCACATGAAGATGGTGTTGCCGTCGGGCATGGCGGCGTAGCCGCCGGTGGCGGTGAGGTCGAAGGCGTTGTCGCCGGAGGTGAGGCACTCCAGGCCGGCGGGCGGGCTGGCAGCCACCCCGTGCGACCCGGGGACGAGGAGCACGGCGACGATGGCCGCGACGAGCGGCACCGCGCTCAGCCGCTTCCACCGGCCGCGGTCGAGACGAAGCATGGGTACCCCCATCTCAGGCGTTCGCCCGGGTCTGCGCCGGGAGCGTGCCGGGCGGCGAGATCCGGATCTCGGTCAGTTGCCCGCCCCGTCCGCCACCGGCGTTGGTCAGGGACATCAGGTCGCGGTCGTAGAGCAGGTAGGTGCCGGGGTCGGACGCGGTGAAGATGACGTCGCGGCTCTCCCCCGGCCCGATCTCGACGGTGTTGGTCACCTGGTACTCGGCGCTGCCGTCGCGGCCGCGCAGCAGGGCCGCGTCCTTGCCGACCACCAGCAGGTCCAGCCCGTCGACGGTGAGCGCGTGGTTCTGGTAGCCGAGGTTGGCCAGCCGCAGCAGCACCCGCTCCCCCACGTTCGCGGTGATCAGCGAGGAGATCGGCTGGTAGCGCAGCCGCCCGGCGGCCGAGCTGAGCGGGTCGCCGTTCGGGGCCAGGGTGTCCGGGTAGCAGCGGCCGTTGAAGGCGAAGAAGGACGGCTTGTAGTCGGTCCAGTCGGTGGTCTGGATGTGCGCGTCCCGGTAGTGCGCCTCGGCCCACACCTCGGTGAGCATCAGGGCGAACTCCCGGTCGTACCGGGTGGTGGCGTCGCCGTCGTTGTAGACGTACTTCCCGGGCGGGACGTCGGCGGTGCCGGCGTTCTGCCTCGGTCGGACGTAGACGATGCCGGTCATGCCCATCTGCACGTGCTCGACGTCCTCGAAGTGGCAGTGGTACATGTACGTGCCGGCGTCGTGCGGCCGGTAGAAGTAGGTGAATTCACGGCCGATCGGCACCGAGATGGACAGTTCCGGCACGCCGTCGAAGAGCGGGATGGCGTTGCGGAAGCCGTGCCAGTGCACGGTGTGCCCGTCGACCAGGTCGGGCCGGACCGACAGCCCCAGGTTGGTCAGGGTGATCCGGATGTCGGTCTCCTGGTCGAAGCCGAGCAGCGGCGCGCTGATCTGCGCCTTGCCGCGCTCGGCGGTGACCTGGGTGGCGGACAGCCCGGTGACGTCGCGGAACCCGAAGACGTAGAGGTCGGCGCCGGCCGGGGCGAGCGGGTCGGGCCAGAACGGGCTGATCGGCGGCGAGCCCTGTGGCATGGAGACCCAACCGTCGGTGGCGGCCAGGTGCAGCGACGCCGTCGGACGAACAGGTTCATCCAGTGCAGGCCGCGATCGATCTGCTGGATGCGGTTGA
>NZ_JBSGJR010000211.1:0-10286 GCF_053605645.1 Micromonospora sp. NPDC003776 | reverse complement strand
CTGGACGCCGCCGGCCTGGTGGAACTGGCCGACGTCCGGAGCCGGCGCGGCGGCCAGGAACGCCGCTACCGCGCGGTACGCGCGCCCTGGCTGACCGAGCAGCGGGAGGGGCAGGCCCTGCTCGCCGAGTCACTGGCCCGCAACCTGCTGGACCGGGTGGCCGACCGGGCCCCGGAGGCGACCGGCGTCACCGTCGACGCCGAACTCTGGGTCTCCCCAGAGGACTGGGCGGCGGCTCGCAGCCGGCTGCACGCGATCATGACCGAGCTGCACGACGCGGCGCGCCCACCGCACGCCCCCGGTACGGTCCGGGTGGGTGCCACGGTGATGGCCTTCGAGATGGCCGACCCGCCGCCTGTGGAAAACTGACCCGCCGTCGTACACATGTTCCATCCACAACCTGTGGACACCGAGAGGGCCGGATGGGTTACCAGCTCAGCGCGGTCGTGGCCGACGTCGAGCTGCTCCGCGAGCAGACCGGCGACCTGGACCACGCGGTGCTCGCCGCGCTCCGCCAGGACTTCGCGCTGCTGCCGGTCACCCCGCAACTGGTCCAGGAGCTGACCGGCGACCTGCCGGACTTCGCCACCGGGGAACCCTCGGCGGAGCAGCCCTTCCGACTCGTCCTGTCGCGCGCCTTGGCCGACCTGCTGGCCCGCTGGTCCCGGCAGGGTCCGGTGGCCTACCTGGAGGCGGAATTCGCCGGCGGGCTGGGCCATCAGGCGGCCGCGGTGTGGCTGGGTGGCGAGGTGAGCTGGGGGCCGCACCTCGACCGCACGCTGGACCGGTCCCGCGCCGACTGGCCGATCAACGCGGCGCTGGCCCGGCTGGGCGTTGAGCCCGGACCCTGGATCGACCTCTTCGCCGAGTTGGGCCTGCACCTGGAGGGCGACACGGCCGGCTGGCTAACCCACGGCCGGCGCGGGCTCTCCGCCGACTACTGGGACGAGTTGGCCGAGGAGTGGGAACTCCGGCAATCCGACCCGGACCAGCAACCTCATCGCCCCGGTCCCGTTGGGGACTGGGGGATGCCATGAAACTGCGACAATTCGGCTTCATTGCCGTGCTGATGGCGGCCGCCTCGATCGCCGGCAGCGGCGTCCGTCCACAGGGGCCGGAGGTGCCGACCCGGCCGGTCGGGGCCGCCGAGGTGGTCGGCCTGAACGGGCTGCGCAACGCCGAGTTCGGCACCACCGAGGAGGAACTGACCCGGCGCGGGGTGCTGCGTACGGAGGTGACCGCGTGCGGGCCGACGCTGGCCGGGCACGGGTCGGCCAGCCCGATCTTCGTCGACGACCGCCTCGTGCTGCTCTGGCTCGACGACCCCATGAGCACGCCCGAGGGGATCAGCGTCGGCACCCCGGTCGCCGCGGTCCGGGCCGCGTACCCGTCGGCGGTCGGGCTGTCCGCTCCACAGGGGACGTACCGGTTCGACGGGCTGCTCGCCCGCGACGGCGACCGGGCGTTCCTCTTCCTGCACGACGGGACGACGGTCCGCAAGATCATCGCCGGGTACGCGGACTGGGCCCGGCGCCTCTTCGACGAGGGCTACGGCCCCTGCTGACCCCCGCAACGGCGAAGCGCCCCGGGCGGACCGGGGCGCTTCGACCGTCAGGAGCAGACTCAGTACAGCGGGCCACCGCTCTGCGGCCCGGCGATCCGGATGCCGTACCGCTCGGGCCAGACGTTGTCGCTGCGCGTGCTCAACCCGGTCCACGTCGTGGACTGCGGTGCGAGACCCCCGAAGCCGCCGTAGAACCGCGTCACCGACCCGGACGGGTAGCCGGCCAGGTCGCCGGTCACCTCCTCGCCGGGCGCCGCGACGACACCGTCCAGCCCGCCTCTGCGGTCGAGGTTGAGCAGTGCGACCGAGGCACCGAACGTGTCCCCGCGCTCGGCCGAATTGGGGACGCCGGACTGGCCCTGGTAGAACGCCTGGGCGCCGCTACCGGTCAGCCCGGCGGTGGAACCCTTCAGCAGCGTCACGGAGCCGGCTCCCCCCACCGTCCCCGCGCGATCGCCCGGCGCGCCGACCAGCACGTCCGCCTTGCCGTCGCCGGTCACGTCACCGGCCGCGAGCGCCGCCCCGAAGCGGTCGCCGCCCTCCGGTGCCCCCGGCACCCCTGAGGTGCGTTGCGTGATGATCCGGACCGCGCCGCTGGACAGACCGGTGGAGCGGCCGGTGAAGACCGCGATCAGGCCACCGGTGATGTCCGGGGTCTGGGCGCTCGGTGCGCCGGCGATCACCTCGCCCAGCCCGTCGCCGTTCACGTCACCGACGGCGAGCGCCTCACCCAGATACCAGGCGATGGTGTCGACCTGGTCCGTCGCCCCGCGCACCGCCGCGCCGGTCACCCCGGTGGCACCGGTGGTGGAGACCCCCGTGGCCGAGCCCCACATCAGGGTCACCATGCCGCTGCCGTCCCAGGAGCTGCTGTCGTCCTCCTGGGGAGCGCCGATGACCAGGTCGGCGTACCGGTCGCTGTTGACCTTTCCGATCGCCAGCGTGTAGCCGAAGTGGTCGTTCCGCTCCGACGTCCCCGGCACCGCCGCCTGGTCCTGGCTGAAGAAGGCGGCACCGGTGGCCGTCAGGCCGGTCGCGCTGCCGAGGAGAACGGTGACCGAGCCCGCCTCCTGCTTGGTGCCGATCGACTCCCCGTACGCGCCGATCGCGAGGTCGGCGCGGCCGTCCCCGTTGATGTCACCGGCCGCGAGCGCGCCACCGAAGTGGTCGTACTGCTCCGGGTCACCGGGCACCCCGGGCGAGCTCTGGCTGAAATGGCGGGCAGAGCCGGCCACCAGGCCCCTGCTGCTGCCGGGGATGATCCAGACCCCGCCGGCGTGCGTCCTGTTGCCCGGATCCACCTCGTCCTGGTCACCGATCGCCAGGTCGTCGTAGCGGTCGCCGTTGAAGTCGCCGGCCACGAGCGCGGTGCCGAAACAACCACAGCCGCCGTCGGGCCCGAGGACACCCAGGAAGTAGTCGACCTGAGGTGCGGACGAATAGCGCACGGCCACCACCCCGGTCGGGGTCTTCGGCACGGTGTAGTTGAAGGGGTCACCCGTGGCCGCCAGGTCATCCACGCCGTCACCGTCGAAGTCCGACCGCGTGATCCCGGTCTTCCGCACCGGCTGGGGCCGGAGGACGCCCGTCTTCACCACCCGGTCGTACTGCAGGACGACGCCCTCCCGGGTGATCGTCTGCACCCCGTCCGCCGCCGCTGCCGGGGCACTGAGTGCCAGCCCGGCCAGGACTGCGAGCACGGACACACTGGTAGTTTTCCGCCGCAACAGAACCCCCCGTTCGATATCGACGTGCGACACCCTAGAGGAGTGGACCAGTGATCGACGTCGACCGAGTGGTCGGCGCGGGTGGGCTGAAGATGCAGACGGGCAGGAGATGGGGCCGTTGACGGCCCACGGAGGGGCCTGACGCCAGAGGCGCCGGAACTAAACTTTGCCCATGCCTGAGTCTTCCGGCTTGTCGGAACTTCCCGGTACGCCTGCGGCGACGGCGGCGCTGTCCGTGGCCACCCGCTACTACTCGCCTGCGCTGCTCAACCACTCCATCCGGTCATACCTGTGGGGGGTGAGGTACGCCCGTGCGCACGGAATTGCCTTCGACGACGAGCTGTACTTCGTCTCGGCCCTCCTGCACGATGCCGGCCTCACCGAGCCGTTCGACAGTCATTCGGTCCCGTTCGAAATGGCCAGCGGGAACCTCGCGTGGGTGTTCGCGGTCGCCGCCGGCTGGCCCGAGGCTCGTGCGGCCCGCGTGGAACACATCATCGTCACCCACATGCGCGCCGACGTGTCCGCCGCCGAGGACGCCGAGTCCCACCTACTCCAGGTCGCGACGGCCTGGGACGTGGCGGGACGACGCCCTGAAGAGTTCTCCGAGGCCAGCAGGAAGAGCGTGCTGGACCGGTACCCCCGACTGGACTTCGCCATGGAGTTCCTGGCCTCGTTCGAGGACCAGGCCGAACGCAAGCCGTCGAGCGCGGCAGCACAGTCGATCGAATCGGGCGGGCGCCTTCGGATCCTCGGGCATCCGCTCGACGCCTAGTCGGTCCCGCCTCTCGAAGACGGAACGGCTCACCCGAGGTCGGTCGACAAGCCGGAAAGCGGAACGCCCGGCCGATCCTCGCGGATCGACCGGGCGTTCTCGCATTTCACGAGCGGTGGCGGCGGGATTTGAACCCGCGGAGGGCGTAAACCCTCACACGCTTTCGAGGCGTGCTCCTTAGGCCACTCGGACACACCACCGCCGAGTAGGCTACAGGACCACCGGTCCGGACGCCGAACCGGTATCCCCCGGGCCGGCCTGGCAGGATCTTTGCCATGAGTACGCACATCGGCGCTGAGCCGGGAGAGATCGCCGAGCGGGTCCTGATGCCGGGCGACCCGCTGCGGGCCAAGTGGATCGCGGAGACCTACCTCGAGGACGCCCGCTGCTACACGACGGTCCGCGGCATGCTGGGCTTCACCGGCCGCTGGAACGGCGTCGAGGTCTCCGTCCAGGGCTCCGGCATGGGCATGCCTTCCGCCTCCATCTACGCGCACGAGCTGATCAACGAGTACGGCGTGAAGACGCTGATCCGGGTCGGCTCCTGCGGTGCCCTGACCGAGGACCTCCAGTTGCGGGACGTGATCGCCGCGATCGGTTCGTCCACCGACTCGAACATGAACCGGATGCGGTTCGACGGCCTGATCGACTACGCCCCGGTGGCCGACTTCGGGCTGCTGCGTACCTCGGTCGAGGTGGCCGAGCGGCGCGGCATCACCATGCACGTGGGCCCGATCCTCGCGGCGGACGCCTTCTACACCGACCGGCCGGACCTCTACGACGCGCTCGCCGACTACGGCGTGCTCGCGGTGGAGATGGAGTCGGCGGCGCTCTACACGATCGCGGCCCGGTTCAAGGCCCGCGCGCTGACCATCCTGACCGTCAGCGACCACATCAAGACCGGCGAGAAGACGACCTCGCAGGAGCGCGAGCAGACCTTCGGCCAGATGGTGGAGGTTGCCCTGGACACCGTCATCGCCTGACCGCCCTCACCGCCCCGCCATCCGCTCGGATGGCGGGGCGGTTGCGTGCCAGGTCACATAAATAAATACGACCGGTCGTGCTCTTTTCCGTTACGCTCCCCGCATGACCTCGGACGGACGCGTGGCCCGCGGCGAGCGGACCCGCACGGCGGTGCTCGACACCGCCGTGTCCCTCGCCACCGAGGTGGGCCTGGACGGCCTCTCCCTCGGCCAGCTCGCCGACCGGCTCGGGGTGAGCAAGTCCGGCCTCTTCGCGCACTGGCGGTCCAAGGAGGCCCTCCAACTCGCCACCGTCGAACGGGCGGTGGCGCAGTGGCAGGAGCACATCGTCGCGCCGGCCCTGCGCGCCCCGCGCGGCGTTCGGCGCCTGCGGGCGCTGCACGAGGCCCGGATCGACTTCTACGCCGCCCGGGTGCTCCCCGGCGGCTGCTTCTTCGCCAACACCGAGTTCGAGTACAACGCCCGCCCCGGCCCGGTCCGGGACCGGCTCGCCGCGGCGTTCGGCAGCTGGACGGCCCTGCTCGAACGCCTCGTCCAGGAGGCCGTCGAGCTCGGCGAACTCCCCGCCGAACTGGATGTCGCACAGCTGGCGTACGAGATCGACGCCCTCGGGATCGGCGCGGCGATGCGGTCCCGGCTGCTGGAGCCGGAGGCCACCTACCGGCACGCCCGCCAGGGCCTGCTGCGCCGCCTCCGGGAGCTGTGCCCCGACCCGACCCTGCTGACGGAAGGCCCGCGATGAGCGACCCCACCCACTTCGGTCACGTCGAGCACGTCACCGTGCACTTCGACGACCTCGACGCCATGGGGATCCTGCACAACGCCCGGTACGCGGTGCTGCTGGAACGCGCGCTCACCCCGTACTGGACCGAACGCGGCATCGCCTTCGGCGGCCTGCAGAGCGCACCGGACGTGTTCCACGCGGTCCGCGAGTTCACCATCCGCTACCGCGCTCCGATCGCCACCACCGGCCCGGTCGCGGTGCACTTCTGGCTGGAGCACTTCGGCACCAGCAGCGCCGAGTACGCCTTCCAGTTCCGCTCGGTCGACGGCGACACGGTCTACGCCGAGGGCACCCGGGCGATCGTCCGCCTCGACCCGGCGACCCTGCGCCCGGCCCCGTGGACCGAGGCCGCCCGCACCGTCGCCGAAACCCTGCTCCGCCCGGCGCCGGCCGGAGCTGCTTGATCGACTCGGCCTGCGGCAGGTCGGCGCCACCCGGCGCGCGGAGACCCCGGAATGCCGCGGCCCGCACCGATCAGCGGAAGAAGGCGCGGAGCAGGGCGGCGCTCTCGGCTTCCAGGACGCCGGCGTAGACCTCGGGGCGGTGGGTGAGGCGGCGGTCGCGCAGCACGTCCCAGAGCGAGCCGACGGCACCCGTCTTCGGCTCCCAGGCCCCGAAGACCACCGTCGAGACCCGGGCCAGGGCGATCGCCCCCGCGCACATCGTGCAGGGCTCCAGGGTCACCACCAGGGTGCAGCCGTCCAGCCGCCAGCGTCCCAGCCGCTCGGCGGCCCGGCGGAGCACCAGCACCTCGGCGTGCGCCGTCGGGTCCCCGGTCAGCTCCCGCTCGTTGCGCCCGATCGCCAGTTCGGCGCCGTCCGGCCCGTAGAGGACCGCCCCCACGGGTACATCCTCGACCGCCGCGTCGGCCCCCGCCGGTGCCGCCGTGTCCGGGCCGGTCACCGCGATCTCCAGCGCCCGGCGCATCCACAGCTCGTGCCGCTGTTGGCGGCCCGCGCCGCCCGGGTCGGCCAGCCCCTCGTCCGCACCGGGCCCCACCCGGCCCGGCCGGCCCGGGGTCGGCTGCCCGGGGCGTACGGTCTCCAGGGCCGGGTCGGTGGCGTCGGCGGGCTCACTCCCGCCGGTCCAGAACCCGGCCGGCTCAGACCTCACGCAGCTCCTCGACCTCGTCCGCGCAGCCCAGCACCTGGCAGATCTCGGCGGTCACGTCGGCCGGCATCATGCCCTCGTGCCCGCACAGGGCGAGCAGCTTCTGCGCCGGGATGCCCAGGTCGGCGAGGAGGTCCGCGTCGCCGACCGGGTCGGCCTCCGGGTCCACGGCCGGCTGCTCGGTCTCCTCGTCGCCGCCGGCCGCGCGCGGCTCCTCGGTGTCCTCCAGGCCGGTGACCGAGGTCTTCAGGTCGCCGACCAGCAGCGCACCGAGCTGGCTCTCCTCCGCGTACGCCGAGTCCGAGCCGAAGATCCGCAGGTCCTCGCCCTCGTCCAGGCGCAGGATCACCAGGTAGGTGTCGTCGGCCTCGACGAAGAGCAGGGACAGATCGGCGTCCGGCTCGACGTCGCGCAGCCGGTCGGCGACCTCCTCGATGTCGGTGACGCCCCGCAGCCTCACCTCGTCGGCGGTCCAGCCGCCCTCGACGCGCGCCACGGCAGCAGCGAAGTACGACACGGTCCCCCCAAATTGGCCTCGGCAGCACGCCGACCCGTCACGCGTGCACGTTAACCGGTCGGGTCGGCAGGCGACCGGTCAACGCCCCGAAGGGCCGGCCGTTCCTGGAGAAAGTTCGGTCAGCCGGCAATCCGCCGGCGGGTTGCGATGAGCTGGCGCAGGCGCTCGGTGTTGACCCGCTGCGGCCGCTCGCGCTGACGTACCGCGCGCGCACCGGCCAACTCGGCGAGGAGTTGCAGGCGGCGGCGGCTCCGCTCGGGGTCGAGCCGTGGCGGGGTGGTCCAGGCCATAGGGCGAGCGTGAACCGTCACCGCGCGTACGTCAAGGGGCGTTCGCTGCGCAGCGAATCCGTCACCCATGGTCACCAGAGTGGCCAGTTCCCGCTCTGCGCCCAGCGGACCGCGACGATCGCCGCGGCGATGCTCCAGCCGCCCGCGGTGACGATCGCCACCCCGGTCGCCACGCCCCGGTCGCCGTACCGGACCAGCGCCAGGGCGGCCAGCCAGGCCAGCCCGCCGGCGACCACCGTCCACCACGCGTAGCTGGGCACATCGTGGCCGAGCAGGCCGAACAGCAGCAGCCAGGCGAAGGCCGTGACGGCGCCGACCGCGACTCCGGCGCCGGTCACCGGGTACGGCTCGCGCCAGACTGGCCGCATCGGCGCCCCGGCCGGAAAGAGTCCCGACGGGGTACGCGGCGCGGGACGGCCCGGCCCCGGCGGGGTCTTCCCGGGCACCGGCTGCCACCCGTTCATCGGCCCTGCTCCCTTCACGGATCGTGCACGTACCGACATCACGCAGCGCGACCGGAATGCTCAGCGTTCGTCCCCACCGTACTGGTCTGCCAGGATGTCCGGATGCGCTCGCGATCGATCGGCCGCCGTCCGCGTTCGGCGTACCCGATCCTGCTGCTGCTCGTGCCGGCCCTGGTCGCCGGGTGTGCGCCCGACACCCGTCCGACGGCCGGCACGGACGGCTCCTGGCAGACGCCGGGCGTGATGGCCACCTCGGGGCAGGCGACCCGGTCCCCCAGCGCCGCACCGACCTCCGCCGCCCCCTCGCCGACCCGGGCGGACCTGCGGCACGTCTTCCCGGTGAAGGCGAGCAACGTCGCCTACCACCCGACCCACTCCGCCTACCCGGGGACGGACATCTTCGCCGACTGCGGGGAGCCGGTCGTGGCGGTCACCGACGGACGGATCCTCGAGGTGAGCCGGGTGGACCGGTTCTCGAAGAGCGGCCCGCTCGGCCCGTACAACGGGGGGCTGTCGGTGTCGCTGCTCGGCGACGACGGGGTCCGCTACTACGGCTCGCACCTGAGCGCGCTCGCCACCGGTATCGACGCCGGCGTACGCGTCAAGGCCGGCCAGCAGCTCGGCAAGGTGGGCCACACCGGCAACGCCAACAACGTGTGCCACCTGCACTTCGGGCTCTCCCCGAAGTGCACCGGCCACGACGACTGGTGGATCCGGCGCGGCGTCATCTGGCCGGCCCCCTACCTGAACTCGTGGCGCAAGGGCGGCAACCGGGGACCGGCCACCGAGGTGGCCGCCTGGCAGAAGAAGCACGGCTGCCCGAAGGCCCCCAGCACCACCGGCGGCGCCGGCTGAGCGCCGTCCACTCCCGACACCCCGTCCGACGTCCGGCGGGCCGCGACGCGGGCGCGTAGGTTGCAGGGCATGACTGCCCGGGATCCCATCGCCGACCTGCGCCGGATCGCGTTCCTGCTGGAGAAGGCCAACGAGGCCACCTACCGGGTCCGGGCGTTCCGCTCGGCGGCGAACGCGCTCGCCGCCCTGCCCGCCGGGGAGGTCGCCGAGCGCGCCCGGACCGGGAAGCTCACCGAACTCACCGGCGTCGGGGACGTCACCGCCCGCTGCGTGGCCGAGTCGCTGGCCGGCGAGGAGCCGGTCTATCTGCGCCGGCTGGTCGCCACCGAGGGCACCGACCTGGACGAGGCGGCGGCGAAGCTGCGGGACGCGCTGCGCGGCGACTGCCACACCCACTCGGACTGGTCGGACGGCGGGTCGCCGATCGAGGAGATGGCCCTGGCCGCCGTCGAGCTGGGCCACGAGTACGTGGTGCTCACCGACCACTCGCCCCGGCTCAAGGTGGCCCGGGGGTTGACCGCGGAGCGGCTGCGCCGCCAGCTCGACCACGTGGCAGCGGTGAACGAGGCGCTGCCGAAGGGCTTCCGCATCCTCACCGGCATCGAGGTCGACATCCTCGCCGACGGCTCGCTGGACCAGGACGAGAAGCTGCTCGCCCGGCTCGACGTGGTGGTCGGCTCGGTGCACAGCGGCCTGAACGACGAGCGGGCGAAGATGACCCGCCGGATGCTCACCGCGATCGCCAACCCGCACCTGGACATCCTCGGCCACTGCACCGGGCGGATGGTCTCGTCCCGACCAGCGGGGGTGAAGGGCCCGGGCGACCGGGGGCACCGGGCGCGTACCCGGGCCGAGAGCGACTTCGACCCGGACGCGGTCTTCGCCGCCTGCGCCGAGCACGACGTCGCTGTCGAGATCAACTCCCGGCCGGAACGGCAGGATCCGCCGAAGCGGCTGATCCGCCGTGCGCTGGAGGCCGGGTGCCGGTTCGCCATCAACACCGACGCGCACGCCCCCGGACAGCTCGACTGGCAGCGGTTCGGTTGCGAGCGGGCGGCGCTCTGCGGCGTACCGGCCAGCCGGGTGATCAACACCTGGAAGGCGGACCGCCTGGTGACGTGGACCCGCGACCGGCGCTGACCGGGCCGCCTCGCCGACCTGGCGGCGCGCCGGACCGCGGCTAGGGACGAGCGGCGGGCTCGGCCGCCGGCACCGCC
>NZ_JBSGJR010000210.1:0-10327 GCF_053605645.1 Micromonospora sp. NPDC003776 | reverse complement strand
CCATGAGCTTCGCCGGGCAGGGCTTCGTCGTGGTGCAGCCGTCGGAGGAGGCGCCGGTGCAGGGCAGCGGGGCGCAGCAGCAGCAACAGGGCGGCCTGCTCGGCGGCCTGCTGCAGTGACCCCGGAGTGCGCGGGGCGTCCGTCCGGCCGCCCCGCGCCCGGTCAGCTCAGCTCGCCGGTGCGCAGCCGGGCCAACCAGGCCGCCGCGTCGGCGTAGTCGGCGTCGGAGAGGCCGGCCGGTGCCGGGACCGGCCGGTCGCTCGCCGCCGGGCTCCAGCGGTGCCGGGGGTACGACCCGAGGAAGCGTACGTCTGCGCAGACCCGGCGCAGCCCCTGCAACGCCTCGCCCAGCCGGACGTCGGCGACGTGACCGGTGCAGTCGAGGAAGAAGACGTACCGGCCGAGCGCCTCACCGGTCGGGCGGGACTCGATCCGGGTCATGTTCACCCCGCGGACGGCCAGTTCCATCAGCACGGACAGCAGCGCGCCCACCCGATCGTGGGCGATGTAGACCGCCAGCGAGGTCACGTCGTCCCCGGTGGGCGGCGGGGGCGGGCCCGGGCGGGAGAGCAGCGCGAAGCGGGTCACCGCGTCCGGGTGGTCGGCGATCTTGTCGGCGAGCACGGCCAGCCGGTGCCGGGCCGCCCCGATCGGGGCGCAGATGGCCGCGTCGTACTCGCCGCTCGCGGCGCCCGCCGCGGCGGCGCCGTTGGAGAGCACGTCGACCACCGTCGCGTCCGGCAGATGGTCGCGGAGCCAGTTGCGGCACTGGGTGGACGCCTGGGGGTGCGCCGCCAGGCTGCGCACGTCGGCCAGCGAGGTGCCCGCGCGGGCGGCGAGCACGAACTCCACCGGCAGGATCACCTCCCGGGTGATCACCAGTGGCTCCCCCTCGGCCAGTTCGTCGAGGGTCACCCCGACCGCGCCGCCGATGGAGTTCTCCAGCGGCACCAGCGCGGCGTCCGCGTCGCCGGCGCGGACCGCGTCCAGCGCCTCACCGACGCTGCGGGCCGGCGTGCGGCTGCCCCGTTCGGCGGCCGGCACCGTACGCAGTGCCTGCTCGGCGAAGGTGCCCTCGGGACCCAGGTAGACGAAGCGGGTCGGTGGTGTTCCCGGCATGGCGACCAGCCTACGCACCCGGGGTGCCGTCGCAGGCCAAGGTCCGGATGCCGGGCGGTCCGGCGGCGCGTACCTCGACGGAGCAGACGTCGGTCCCCGCGGTGACCAGATCGAGGGCCTTGGGCTTGCCCCGGGTGACCACCTGGAGCTCCTCGTGCCCGCGCACCGCCAGCACGGTGTACTGCCAGCCCCCGGCGCAGAGCGGTCCGGACCGCACGGTGACCCGTACGTCCCGGGGCAGCACCCCGCCCCGCCCGCGCACCAGGGACACCACCCGGTCACCGGTCGGGCCGGCCGGGCAGGCGGTGGCGACCAGGTCGGACGGGCTGGGGACCGGTGCGGGGGCGGCCGGGCCGGCCGGCGGCGGGCTCGGCGTCGGGGTGGGAGTGGGGGTGGCGGCGGCCGAGGCGGTGACCACCGGGGTGGCGGTCTGGCGCAGCTCGGGTGGGGCGCCGCAGCCGGCGAGGGCCAGCAGGGCGACCAGCGCCGCCGGGAGGTACCGGCGGCGGGGGGCGGGTGGGGGCGAGCTGGGTGACACGGTCCATCCTCGGCATCGACGTACGCCGTTGTGGCTGACTGGCCGAGCCCATCGTAGGAGCATCGCCCGATCGGGTGAAGGTCACGGGTGGAAGCGATGCCGGGCGCGCCGGCTGCCGCGGTCAGACGCGGGAGAAGAAGGTGAGCGACCCGGCGACCTCGCCGTCGGTGAGCACCGGGGTGGAGATGGCGTCGACGGTGGTGCCGGCGTCGTCGCCGGAGCCCTGGACCCGGAGCAGCCCGCGGGCGAGCCGGCCGGAGTGCAGGGCGAGCAGCGGCGGGATCTTCTCCGTGTCCTGCTCGGTCAGCTCGCTGGGCCGGGCGGTGAAGTCGACCAGCCGCAGGCCACCCTCCAGCAGCGGCCGCCCGACGACGTCCTCCGGGGTGCTGAGGCAGAGCAGCTCGCAGCCGGACGAGGAGATCGCCACCACGGTGGTGTCGCCGTCGATCAGCAGGCAGGGCTCGGCGGCCCGGGAGACGGTCCCCGACCACTGCCCGAAGTTGTCGGACTCCTGCTCGGCCGGGGTCCCCACCGTCGGGGGGAACACTTCCGAGAGCGAGAGTTCGACGTGGGCCACCGCGCCTCCTATGTACACCGACGGTCTGTCCACGCTAGCCGGTCGTCACGACGACCGCCCGACCGCGCTCGGTCCACCGGTCGCCGCTGCTGCCGGGGAGCCCGGAGCCTCGACGCGATCGGGGAACGGATGTCGGTGCGAGGGGTGCCCGGTGTCGGGCGGCCGGCGACGGCGCGGCGGACGGAACCACCGGGGGCGGATCCGCGGACCGCGTGGCGTCGCCGGAGACGTTACCGCCGGGCGGCCCGCTTGTCAGCGGCCGTTCGGCCCTCCTCGTACCACCGGTAGTCGGCGGCTGGACGGTACGTGCCGTTGAGCCAGGTGGAGGGGGACTCGGCGACCCGGGACAGCTTCTCGGCGGTGGCCGGGCTGATCCGGTTGCCCGCGGCGACGAGCAGGCGGTCCAGCTCCCGATGGGTGGCCATCAGACAGTCCTTCGGCAGGCCGTAGACGCTGATCACGCCGGAGCCGACGAAGGTCAGCACCGGGGTGACCGGGATCGGCAACCCCACGGCGTCGGAGAGGGCCTTGCTCGCCCGCTTGGCGTCCCGGCGCGCCTCGGCCACATAGGGCGGACGCTTGCCGTTGATCTGCACCACGTCACCGGCGACGAGCACCCGGGCGCGACCGTGGTCGGCGATGGTGACCGCGAAGAGGCCGCTCGGCCCGATGGCGAGGAACCCGGCCCGCTCGTCCTGACCGCGGTCGAGGAGGACGTCCGCCGCGTCCGTACGGGGCCACTCGATGACGTGCCAGGCGGGCCCGAGGTGGTCGAGCTGGCCGAGGGCCCGGGCTCCGGCCGCCTCCAACCGGCGGGCGCCCCGCTCGGCCCGGCGACGGCGGGCCCACTCGAGGGGCGTCGGTCGGGCTGGTTCGAGCACCGAGGTGGGCTCGACCCGGGGGTGGGGCAGCGCGACGGTCGGCAGTGCCCGGGTGGGTACGGCTCGACGAGCGGGAAAGACAGTCATCGCGACCTCCGGCAAAAGGTCTCTCGAAGTTATGTCTCCACTACCCTACGTTGCCTACCCCCGGGCTCGGCAAGTTGGAGCGCCGGAATGAGTGCGGATGAATGCCATATTCATTCACACTTCTTTTCCCGGATGGTGCCGAAGCCTGCCCTACGCTGCGAGGGTGACCCACTATGTGGACAGCGAGGTCGGTCGGCTCGGCACCGTGCTGCTGCACCGCCCCGGGCCGGAACTCGCCCGCCTGACCCCACGCAACAACGACTCGTTGCTCTTCGACGCTATCCCATGGGTGGGCAGGGCGCAGGAGGAGCATGACGCCTTCGCCGCCGCGCTCCGCGAGCGCGGCGTGGAGGTGCTCTACCTCGCCACGCTGCTGGCCGAGACGCTGGCCGTGCCGGACGCCCGGGCCGAGCTGACCGAGTTGGTGCTCCGCTCACCCCGGCTGGGCGACACCTTGCGCCGGCGGATCGCCGACCACCTCGCCTACCTCGACCCGGCCGCCCTCGCCGACGTGTTCGTCGCCGGGCTCGCCCACGAGGAGCTGCGGATCGGCCGGGACCGGCCGGGCGGTCTGGTCTGGACCCTGATGGACCGGCACGACTTCGTCATCGACCCGCTGCCGAACCTGCTCTTCACCCGGGACTCCTCGGTGTGGATCGGGGACCGGGTCGGGGTGACCAGCCTGGCCATGACCGCCCGGCGGCGGGAGACCAGCCTCACCGACGCGATCTACCGGCACCACCCGCGGTTCGCCGGCACCGAGTTCGTCTACCACCCGGAACTCGAGCACCTCGAGGGCGGCGACGTGCTGCTGCTCGCGCCGGGCGTGCTCGCCGTCGGGGTGGGCGAGCGGACCACCCCGGCCGGGGCGGAACGGCTCGCCCGGCAGGTGTTCGCCGCCGGCCTGGCGCACACCATCCTGGTGGTGCCGATCGCCCAGGAGCGGGCCACCATGCACCTGGACACCGTCTGCACCATGGTCGACGTGGACGCCGTGCTGATGTACCCGAACATCGCCAGCACCCTGTCGGCGTACACGGTCATCGCGGGAGCGGACGGCGACGAGCCCCGGGTGGACGGGCCGGCGCCGTTCCTGCGGGCCGCCGCCGACGCGATGGACCTGGACCAGCTCCGGGTGATCGACACCGGCCTGGACCCGGTGACCGCCGAGCGCGAGCAGTGGGACGACGGCAACAACACCCTCGCCCTGGCGCCCCGGCTCTGCGTCGGCTACGAGCGCAACGTGGAGACCAACGCCCAGCTGGAACGGGCCGGCATCGAGGTGATCGCGATCGCCGGCTCGGAACTGGGCTCCGGCCGGGGCGGCCCGCGCTGCATGTCCTGCCCGCTGGTCCGCGAGCCGCTGCGCCGCTGACGGCGACGGGCCCCGGTCGACAACCGGAGCCCGTCGTGGAGGACCAGGTCAGCGCAGGGTGAGCTGGCGGCCGAGGAGGCCCTGCCGGGCCCGTCGCGCGGCCGCGTCCAGCGGCTCCTTCTCCTCCAGCGCCTCGGCGTACCGCTTGGCGAACTCGGTCACCGGCTCCTCCCAGTCGGTGGCCGGGACGTCCTCGGGCAGGTCCCAGACCGGCACCAGGCGGCCGTGCGCCCGGAACATGCCGGCGAAGCGGGTCTGCTCGCCGAGGGTCAGCGTGCCGGCCACGCCCAGCCGGGACAGGGCGTCCAGCGCCGCGTCCTCGTCGTCCGGGAGCACCCAGCGCACGTGCGCCTTCTCCGGCACCTGGCACCAGTACGCGGCCCGCGCCGCCGCCAGCTTGACGGTCGGGTAGATCGCCGCGTTGGCCCGCTCCAGCGACGCCTGCACGGTCGGGTCGTCGGCGGCGCCCGGGTCCAGCCAGAACTCGAAGCCGTCGTGCATCGTGATCTCCAGCGGGCCGTCCACCAGGACGTCCTGGAGGCGGGGGCCCGGCCCGGGCAGCGGCGGCACGGTGACCTGGCCACCCGGCTCGGTACGCAGGGCGCAGAGCAGCGCGTCGGCCAGGTCCCGGGAGACGTCGCCGGACTGCTGGTGCCGCTGGAGGCCGATGAACACCCGCCCGTCCGGCTTGGTCATCGCCGGGGCGGCCATCGGCAGCACGGTGGCCAGGATCACCGGGCGGTCGCCGTACTCCGCCACCAGCTCGGGGGTCAGCCGCAGCGGCGCGGAGGCGGCCGGGACCAGCTCGCGCAGGGCGATCCATTCCGGCTCGTCGACCAGACCCTCGAACGGTCGGGGCACGAAGACGTCCCGTACCTTCTCGCGCTTCGGGGTGGCTTCGGCGGCCCGCTGGCTCTTTCGACGCTTGCTCACGGCGACACAGCCTAGATGCCGGGCCGGACCCGGGTGGGCAGGACCCGCCCCCGGACGCCGGTCAACCCGCCACGACCAGATCGGGCCGGGGCACGCCGGTCGGGTCGAACTCGGCCCAGACGCTCTGCCCGAGGCCGTCCCGTTCGACGCCCCAGCGGCTGGCCAGCCCGGTGACGATGTGCAGGCCGCGGCCGTCGATCGCGTCGGGGGTCGACGGGCGCATCAGCGGACCCGAGGCGGACCCGCCGTCGGTCACCCGGAGCTGGACGGTCTGCCCGTCGTCGGCGGAGCGCAGCCGCCAGGCCACCCGGACCACGCCGCCGGGTAGCGGATCCGCGTGGCGCACCGCGTTGCCGACCAGTTCGGCGAGGACCGCGACCAGGTCCGCCAGCAGCACCGGGGGTACGACGTCGGCCAGCTCGTCGGCGAGCCGGTGCCGGGCGAGGCGCGCGCCGGTCGCGTGGTGGGGCACCACCACGCACCACGATCGTTCGGCCGAACCCGTCGCCACCGTCGTTCCTCCACCCACTGGGTGCCCAGGTCATCCCCGCGGCAGCCGCACCTCTGCGACCGTACCCCCACCGGCTCTCGGTCGGAGGGATACCCATCCATTCTGCTGTTCAACGATTTGGCGGACGAGATAGAGACCCAGTCCCGCGCCGGGATAGCGTCGGCGGTCACCGGACTCGCCCTGCCAGAACCGGTCGAACGCCCGTTCCACGTGCTCGGGGCGGATGCCGATGCCGCGGTCGGCGACCCGGAAGGAGACGGTGCGCTCGTTCGCCTCGGCGGCGACCTCGATCGGGGTGTCCGGCAGTGAGTACTTTCCGGCGTTCGTACTCAGCTCGGTGAGCACGGTGGCGAGGCTGTGCCGGTCGCCCAGCGCCTTGGGCAGGTCGTCGGGGAGGTCGAGGACGATCCGGTGCCGGACGTCCGCCGGCAGGTCGGTCAGCGCGCTCCGCAGCGCGTCGCCGAGGTCGAACGGGGCGGCCGGCTCGCCACCGGGCCGGTGCTCGGTGGCCGCGGTGAGCAGCCGGTCGACCAGTCGGGCGAGCTCGTTGGCACGCTGACCGATGATCATGGCGGCCTGCCGCCGGTCGGTGTCGCTGAGCGACTCCCAGTGGTCGGTGAGGGTGTCCGCGTACCCCTTGATCACGGTGACCGGGGTGCGCAGCTCATGGCTGGTGACCGCGACGAAGAGGTCCCGGTCGTCGTCGCGGCGCTGCTGGTCGGTGATGTCCCGGAAGGTGATCACCCGCAGCCCGCCGGGTCCGGGCAGCTCCCCGGCGGTGATCCGCAGCCAGCGGCCGTCCGGGAGCCGGTGGTCGAGCACCTGACCGGGCGGGGGCAGCGGGAACGGCAGCGGGCGGTTCAGCGCCTCCCTGGACGGCCGGCCGGTGACCTGGGCGGCGGCCGGGTTCCAGAGCCGGACGTGGTGGTGCCGGTCCACCACCGCCAGGCCGTCGGCCAGCGCGGCCACCACCGGGCCGTCACCGTGCACCGGGAGGCCGGTCTGGTCGCCGTACATGTGCCCGATGCAGGCGGCGACGTACCCGATGACGGCCCGCTGGGACGCGTCGAGCGGGTCGCCCTCCGGATAGAGGGCGTGCAGGCTGCCCACGGTGAGGCCGCCGATCTCGGCGCGGGCGACGATCATCCGGGACAGCCCCCGGGCGGCCACCTCGACGGCGAGCGCGCCGGGGACGGCGTCCGTCCGGAGCTCGCGGACCGGGGACCCGGAGAGCAGGCAGACGGTGGCCGGGTCGGTGGCGGGCAGGGGCCGGCCGACGACGAACTCGGCGCTGCCGGTCGCGGCGATCACCCGCCCCCCGGCGGGGGCGAACTCCACCCACACCAGGCCGGCCGCGCCGACGGCGGGCTGCACCACCCGGAGCAGCCGGGTCAGCACGGAGAGGCCGGACTCCCCGGAGTTGATCATCGCGATCACGTCGGTGTGGCCGGTGATGAGGGCAGTGAAGTCGGTTCGCTCCGGCATGTCCCGAGTGTGCCGCGCCGACCGGTCCGGGGACACCCCCGGCCGTACGGGCGGGATCGGCCGCCGGGCCGATCGCTCATCGACCCAACCGGGCCAGGGTCCGGGCGGGCCGGTCGGTGATCACCGCGTCCACCCCGGCGGCCAGCACCAGTTCGAGGTCCTCCGGCTCGTTCACCGTCCAGACGTAGACCTGGTTGCCGGCGGCCCGCAGGGCGGGCACCAGCTGCGGGCGGGCCCGGACCAGGCCGATCCCCGGCCCGGCGATCCGGGTGCCGAACGGCAGCCGGCCCAGCCGCAGCCAGCGCGGCAGCACCTCCAGCAGCAGCACCGTGGGCAGGTCGGGCGCGAGCTCGCGGATCCGGCGTACGGCGAGCGGGGAGAAGGACATCACCGTCACCTGGACCCGGCCGTCCGGCCGCGGCTCGGCCAGCCCGTACCGGCGCAGCAGTGCCACCAGGCGGCGCTCCACGTCCCGCCCGTACCGGGAGGGGTGCTTGGTCTCGATCAGCAGCCGGACCGGCCGGCCGGCGGCCAGCACGGCGTCGAGCAGCCGTTCCAGGGTGAGCAGCCGGGTGTGCGACTCGTCGAGCGGTTCGTCGCCGTCGGCCGCCACCCCGCCCGGGTGCCAGGAGCCGAAGTCCAGCGCCTCCAGCTCGGCCAGCGTACGCGCGCTGACCAGCCCGTGACCGTTGCTGGTGCGGTCCAGCCGGCGGTCGTGCACGCAGACCAGGTGCCCGTCCCGGGTGAGCCGGACGTCGCACTCCAGGCCGTCGGCGCCCTCGTCGAGGGCGCGCAGGTACGCGGCGAGGGTGTGCTCCGGCAGGTCGTACGAGGAGCCGCGGTGCGCGAAGACCAGGGGGTCGGTCATGCCGCCGACACGCCTCAGGCGACCCGGCCCGGCTGCCCGTCGTCGGTGACCACGGGTCGGCCGGCGGCGGCCCAGTCGCCCATGCCGCCCTCGACGTTGCGCACCTGGTCCCACCCGTTGCGCATGAGGTACGCGACGACCTGCGCGGAGCGCCCGCCGGAGCGGCAGATCACCGCCACCTCGCGGTCGTCGGGCACCTCGGCCATCCGGGCCGGCAACTCGGTCATGGGCAGGTGGTGGGCGGTCGGCGCGTGGCCGGCGGCCCACTCGTCGTCCTCCCGGACGTCGAGCAGGTAGATGTCGTCGGGCACGGCCGACGCGGGCACGCTGGGAACCTGGGGTCCGAACACGGCTACCAAGCCTAGACGGCCGTCCGGATCAGAGGTGGTTGACCCAGCGCGGGTTGGCGGCGGCCCACGCCGGCATCCGGGCGCCGCGGACCGCGTCGAAGACGCCGGCGCCGCCGTTGTCCAGCACCACGTACGAGACCTCGCCGATGGTCTGCGGGTACGAGGGGACCTGTACGCCCTGGAGGGCGTCCGCGGGCAGCGCCCGGAGCGCGAGCAGCAGGTCCTCCACCGGTACGCCGTTGGTGTCCACGGTCAGCGCGCCGCCGACGGCCCGCAGCACCTGGTCCAGCTTGACCGGGTCGCTGCGCAGGTGGGTCTCGCCGGCCTTGTCCAGCACCGCGCGGAGCATCTGCTGCTGGTGTCGCTGCCGGTCGTAGTCTCCGTCGGGCAGGTTGTAGCGCTGGCGGACGTAGTCCAGCGTCCGGGCGCCGTCCATCTGCTGGCAGCCGGGGGTGAACAGGGTCCTGGTGTGGATGGACCGCACCTGCGTGTCCACGCACATCCGGATCCCGCCGAGCAGGTCGATGACCTGCTTGAACCCGGAGAAGTCGACCAGTGCGGCGCCGTCGAAGCGGATCCCGGTGAGCCGGGTGAGCGTGGCCGAGAGCAGCCGGGCACCGGCCTCACCGCCGCCGCCGTGCTCGTACGCCGCGTTGATCTTGTCCTGGCCGCCGCCGTAGCCGGGCGCCGCCGGGATGGCGACGAGCAGGTCGCGCGGGATCGAGATCAGGTACGCCTGCCGCATGCCGGCCGGCACGTGGACGATCAGGATGGTGTCCGAGCGTTGGTCCTCGGGGTTGGTGCCGGGCCGGTGGTCGGAGCCGATCAGCAGGTAGTTGAGCGGTTGCGACAAGTCGGTACGCCGCTCCCGCGCCGTGCCGTCGAGCAGTTGCTGCTTGGTCACCGTCCGGTCGTACCGGTTGGTGAGCCAGTGCAGCCCGGCGATGCCGAGCGTGGCGAGCAGGACCAGGGCGAGTCCGGCGCCGATCAGGAACCGGGCCCAGCGGGCGGGTCGCCCCCGCCCGCGTCCGGTCCGCGCCGCCCTGGCCGTGACACCCCTCCCCGTGGCTGTACGTGAGACCCGCTCACGTCAGGCTACGGCCCGGGGAGGCCGGCGGTGGCCGCTTCGCCGCAGCTACCGCCGGGTCCGGGTCATTTCCGGGTGGAGAGGACGCTCGGGTTCGCCACCACGAAGTCGGCGAGTTTGTCGTTCTTGACCGCCTGGAACATCTGCCGGCTGGTGTCGTTGAGCATCTCCCGGCCGCTGGCCGCGGTGGAGAAGCTACCGCCGTTGGTACGCAGGGTGACCAGGTCGTTTCCCGTCACGCCCTTGAGGGTGAAGATGAAGTCCGCGATGGGCGCGCCGCCGGTGTCCAGGATGAAGGCCTTGCCGGCCGCCTTGATCAGCTGGTTCAGCTTGAGCGGGTTGGTGAGCATGCCCTTGTCGGTGGCCTTCCTGGCCATCGCCTTGATCAGCTGCTGCTGGTTCTGCTGGCGGTCGTAGTCGCCGTTCGGCAGGCCGTAGCGCTGGCGGGCGTAGTCGAGGGCCTCCCAGCCCTCCATCTCCCGGCAGCCCTTCTTGTGCACCACCGGGGTCATCGGC
>NZ_JBSGJR010000209.1:0-10367 GCF_053605645.1 Micromonospora sp. NPDC003776 | reverse complement strand
CCGCTCCCGCGCGGCACCGCCGGCCGGGGGCGCGTCGGGGGCCCAGCCGACCGCCGCGAGCCCCTCCACCACGGCGGCCGGCAGCGGCGTCTCCCCGGGGATCGACCGGGTGGCGGCGCGGAGCGCGATCATCGCCTGGCGCACCTCGGGCCGCTCGAAGAAGCGCTCCGCCCCCTGCACCACGTACGGGACTCCCGCCTCGGTGAGCGCCTTCTCGTACGCCTCGGACTGCGCGTTGGTGCGGAACAGCACGGCGATCTCCCGGGCCGGGGTGCCACCGTCGACGAGCGCCCGGCAGCGGGCGGCGACCGCGTTGGCCTCGGCCGGCTCGTCGGTGAAGATCCGCAGCTCGGGCTCGGGGCCGGGTGGGCGCTGGCCGTGCAGCTCCAGCCGCAGCCGGGCCTCGGCGCCCCGGGCCTGGGAGATCACCGCGTTGGCCAGCCCGACCACCTGCGGGGTGGAACGGTAGTCGCGGACCAGCCGGACCACGGTGGCGGTCCGGTACCGGCGCGGGAAGTCGACCAGGTAGGACGAGGTGGCGCCGGTGAACGAGTAGATGGTCTGGCTGGCGTCGCCGACCACGGTCAGGTCGTCCCGGCCGCCGAGCCACGCCTCCAGCAGCCGCTGCTGGAGCGGGTTGACGTCCTGGTACTCGTCGACGACGAAGTGCCGGTACTGGCCGCGGACCTGCTCGGCGACGTCGGCGTGCTCCTCGATCCCCCAGACGGCGGCGCGCAGCATGTCCTCGAAGTCGATCATCCCGTTGCCGCGCTTGAGCTTCTCGTACGCGGTGAAGACGTCGGCCACCTTCGCCGGCTGGTACGGGGTCTCGCGCAACGCCTTGGCCGCGGCCACCACGTACTCGCCGGGCTCGACCAGCGACGACTTGGCCCACTCGATCTCGCCGGCCAGGTCCCGGGCGGCGGCCCGGTCGGCGCGCAGGCCGACCTTGGCGGCGGCCAGTGTGACCACCCGCACCTTGCTGTCCAGCAGCTCCGGCATGGCCCGCCCGTCCAGCAGCCGGGGCGCGAAGTAACGGACCTGGCGCAACGCCGCCGCGTGGAAGGTGCGCGCCTGCACGCCGGCGACGCCCAGCGCGGTGAGCCGGGCCCGCATCTCGGCGGCGGCGCGGGCGGTGAAGGTGACCGCGAGCACGTGCCGGGCGGAGATGTCGCCGGTGAGCGCCCGGTGCGCGATCCGGGAGGTCACCGCCCGCGTCTTGCCGGTCCCCGCGCCGGCCAGGATGCAGACCGGGCCGGCCGGGGCGGTCACCGCGGAGCGCTGCTCCGGATCCAGTCCGGCCAGCACCCGTTCCGCCGCTGAGTGAACCGCCACAGCCAGGAATCATCCCAGCCCTCGCCGATGTTGCAGCGGTTAGCCTGGCCTGACCCGGACCGGGTGCGAGCCATCCCCTTGGAGGACCTGACCATGTTGACGATGTATTCCACCCCGTGGTGCGGCTACTGCCACCGGCTGAAGTCGCAGCTCGACCGGGAGGGCATCGCGTACGAGGTGGTCGACATCGAGCAGGATCCGAAGGCCGCGGAGTTCGTGATGAGCGTCAACGGCGGCAACCAGACCGTGCCGACGCTGCGCTTCGCCGACGGCAGCGCGCTGACCAACCCGTCGATCACCCAGGTCAAGCAGCACCTCGCCGCCCTCCCCAGCTGACCCCGTACCCCCGACGACAGCGGGCCGCCCCTTTCTGGGACGGCCCGCTGCTCGTTGACCATGACGTCATCGCGCGCGGGATCGGCGGGTCGTGGCGACGACCGCATGATCCACCGGGGTCGGCGGACGGCGAGGGGCCGGAATGCGGGGTGGGGCCGGGGCGGGTGGGGTGAGGCGGCGGCCGTGCCAGAGGTAGAGGCCGGCGGCGGTGGTGGTGACCCCGACCAGGGCGAAGAGCAGGCGGTAGTCGACGACGCCGACGAGCAGCGCGCCGGTGCCGATGGAGAGCGCCTGCGGACCGCTGACCAGCGCCTCCGACGCGGCGGAGACCCGGCCGAGCAGCCCCGGCGGGGTACGCCGCTGGACCAGCGTGTTGAGCCCGACCATGGTCAGCGGCAGGGACACCCCGGCCAGCAGCAGCGCTACCACGCCGAGCCAGAGCCGGGGGTACGCCAGCGCCAGCGCGGCCGGCCCGAAGAAGGTCACCCCGGCGGCGAGCGCGCCCACCTCGCCGGCCCGGCGCACCACGGTCGCGGAGAGGAGCCCGCCGACCAGCCCACCGATCCCCTGCACGGTGACCAGCACGCCGACGAACGCGGCGTCCCGGCGCAGCCCCTGGTCCACGTACGCGAAGATCAGCGACTCGGTGAACCCCATCACCAGCGAGCCCAGCCCGTAGCCGAGCAGGGCCCGGCGCAGCGCCGGCTCGCCGCCCAGGTGCCGTAGCCCGGCGCCGAGCTCGGCCGGCCAGCGCAGGTCGGTGCCGGCCGGGGCGCTCTCGGTGACCCGGAGCAGGCCGACGACGCCGGCGGCGGTGAGGAACCCGGTCATCGCGACGGCGACCAGCAGCCAGCCGCCCACGGCGGCGTACAGGCCGGCCCCGGCGAGCGGGCCGACCAGCCGGAGGCCCTGCCGCACGGTCTGCAGCACGCCGTTGGCGTCGGCCAGCAGGTCGCTCGGGACCAGCTGCCGGATCAGCCCGCTGAGCACCGCGCTCAGCGTGAGGTACGACAGGCCGTACAGGGCCGCCACCAGGTAGATGACCCAGACGTCGGACCGGTCCTCGACCGCGAAGAGCGGGCTGAGCAGCACTGCCGTGCCGAGGTTCGCGGCCACGAAGAACGGCCGGCGGCGGTACCGGTCGACCAGCCAGGCGACCAGCGGGGCGAGCGTCATCGGCGCGATGATGGCGAAGATGGTCGCGCCGGCCATGCCGTCCGATCCGGTCAGGTCCTTGACCCAGACGGCGAGGGCCAGCAGCAGGACCGACTCGGCAGCCATGCTGGCGACCACGGCCACGAAGAGCAGGCGGAAGTCGGGGCGGCGCAGGACGGTGCGCATCGGATTCCCTCCCGAGGGGAGGCGCCCTCGCCGAGGGCGCGTCGGGGGCGGGCGCCCGAGCCGGCCGACCCCTCCCGGCCGGCGGCGCGGGCACCCCTCCACAGTCCTCTTTTTGTCTCGTGACACGCCCTCCGCCGGAACCACCGACGCCGGTCGCGCCGTCCATACTGACCGTGGGGGGCGAATTTCATACAGTTACCGTCGCGCCCCGCGACGGTCGACGGAGAAGAGGACCGCGTGCCTCCTACCGCACCAGGCCCGATCCTGCGCCGCCGCAGGCTCGGCACCGAGCTGCGCCGGCTGCGCGAGCAGGCCGGGCTGACCGGGGACCAGGTCATCGAGCGGATCGGCTGGGCCTCCGCGTCCAAGCTGTCCCGGCTGGAGAACGGGCGCAGCCGCCCCGACCCCGAGGACGTGGGCGTCCTGCTCGACCTCTACGGCGCCGGCGACGAGCAGCGCACGGAGCTGCTGGCGATCACGCACGAGGCCGGTGACATGCGCGGCTGGCTGCGCAACTTCCCGGTGATGACCGAGCAGCAGCGCGGCTTCGCCGAGCTGGAGGCGGGCTGCTCGGAGATCTCCGAATACAACCCGGTACTGGTCCCGGGGCTGCTCCAGACCCCCGGGTACGCCCGGCACCGGATCATCTCCGCGGCCCGGGTGGCGGAGCAGGCCGGCGACCCGGAGGGCGGAGAGGACCCGGAGAACGAGGTACGCGCCCGCCAGGCCCGCCAGTCCCTGCTCACCCGCCCGGACGCGCCCCGCTACACGGCCGTGCTGGAGGAGGCGGCGCTCGGCCGCCGCGCCGGCCCGCCGGAGGTGCTGCACGAGCAGCTCGTCCACCTGTGCGAGCTGGCCATGCTGCCGAACGTCACGCTGCACCTGCTGCTGCGGGACACCCGGGTCGGCGAGTGGTACCTCCCGCCGACCGCCTTCTCGGTCTACCGGTTCGCCGATCCGCTCGATCCGGAGACCCTCGCCATCGAAGGCGGGTTCACCGACGTCATGTCGACCGAGGCAAACACCCTAAATCGCTATAAAGTGGTGTTCGAGTGGCTATGCTCGGCGGCGCTCTCCGCCTCGGACACCCTCTCCTGGCTCATCGAGGCGACGGGACGGCCCGAGACGGCAGTCGAGTCCACCGTGGCGTACGGGCCGGCAACGGCGCCGGTCCAGCGCCGCCGCGACTCGGGGCGTCTGACGACGGACCGGTGATCCACGCCGGACCGCCGGACCGGCCCGCGGCGTCACTCGTCCCCATCGGAGCACTCCAGACCAGGAGCAGAACCATGAACGAGATCCGCAACAGCTCGTCCGACGCCGCGCAGCAGCTCGCCGGCGCCGCCTGGCGCAAGAGCACCCGCAGCCAGACCTCCAACTGCGTGGAGGTCGCGCCCCTGCGTACCGGGCCGGCGGCGGTCGCGCTCCGGGACAGCAAGGACCGAGGCGGACCGGTCCTGCTGTTCAACCGGGCCGGATGGCTGGGCTTCATCGCCGGCGCGAAGAACGGACAGTTCGATCTGAACTGATCCGGTCAACCTCGGGGCCGTCGGCATCGGGCCGGCGGCCCCTTCGCGTGCCCCGCCCCGACAACGGTGCTGACCTGGGGTCCCCCGATCGGCCCACGGCCCCGAGCAATCGTCGAGTTTCACTTGCTGGGACGACTCCCGGGCGTAACATGTCGAAAGAGTGACGTGGAAGTTCCAGCGCGTATCCGTCCGTCCGTACCCGGAGGACACTCATGCGGTTCCTGATCGTCCGCACCGAGATCCGTGCCGTCGCCGAGACGGAGATCGCCGCCGCCTGGGCGGGCGGCGGCCGGCTGCGGGACGAGACCACCGCGCCGGAGCCACGCCGCCAGGTCGTCCACGCCGAGGACCGGGAGGCCGCGCTGCTGCTGGCCCGGGCACTGGCCTCGGTGGGTGCCGTCCGCTGCGGCCGGCACCGGGTCAAGGTGCTCCCGATCGCGGACCCGGACCCGGCGTACCCCGGTCGCTGGGCCGGCAGTTGACCCGCACCTGACGTCCGTCGTGGTCGGACCGGCTCCCCCGCCGCGTTCCTCGCCTCCCCCGGCCACGGCGGCCCGTGTTCCCGGCCCGTGACCGTCGCGGCAACGGCGGTCCGGGCCGGGGCCGCGTTCCGCCCCGGCCCCCGCGACCCGGTGCCGGGCTGATCCACACGTCCTGCGAGAACAGTGGTACTTACCCGGACGCCACGGGATGCGGCAGCCCGAGTGACTCATGGCCGGGTTCGGTGCGGCGGAGCGCCGGTCAGGAGTGGTCGTCGAGCCAGCGGCGGACGAGGAACAGGGCGATCGAGGAGGGCGGCGGAAGCACCAGCCGGTCGCCGCCGTCCACCGTGACCGGCTCACCGGACAGCGCGGCGCCGATCTCCCGGCGGGTGAACCACCGGGCGTGCGCGATCTCGGCCGGGTCGACCCGGATCGGCTCGTCGGCGTCGGCGCGGGCCAGGAAGCCGAGCATCAGCGAGCCGGGGAACGGCCAGGCTTGGCTGCCCGCGTACGCGATCTCCTCGGCCCCGATGCCGACCTCCTCGCGGACCTCGCGGAGCACCGCGGCCTCGGCCGACTCCCCCGGCTCGACGTAGCCGGCCAGGCAGGAGTAGCGGCGCTGCCCGGGGCTGCGCGCCCAGGTGGCGTTGTTGCCGAGCAGACAGCGGCCCTCCGGGCCGGCCACCCCGTCGTGGATCAGCACGATCATCGCCGGATCGGTACGCGGCCACGTCCGGTCACCCATCGGGTCGACCCGGGACCAGCCCGCCTCGTCGACCTGGGTGGCGTGCCCGGTCGCCGCCGAGTACCGGTGCCGCAGGTGCCAGTTCAGCAGGGCCAACGCCGTGGTGAAGATGCCCGCGTCCCGGTCGACCAGCAGATGGCCCACCTCGCGCAGGTTGACCGGCCGGGTGCCGGGCAGCGCCGGCAGGGGTGCGTCCACCGCGAAGACCGGTACGCCGTCCGGCTCGATGCCGAGGAACATGGGCACCGAGCGGGGCACCTCGGGCAGCTCGCTGGGCCCGATCAGCACCAGCTCCGGTGGTGCCGACCGCTCCGGATCGCGGCGCGGCGCCAGGCCCGTCGAACCGGCGTGGTCGTCCGCGCGGACCAGCGCCCGGCCGTCGTCGGCCGAGTCGAGCACCAGCACCCGGGCCCGCTCCCACGCCTCGGCGAGCCAGTCCGGGTCGGTACGCCGGTGCGCCGCCCGGTCCAGGGTGGCGCGGGCCAGCGGCGGAGCCTCTTCGCCGCTCACGCCCGCGCCCCGCTGCTGGGCCGAATGGTCCACTCGGTCACGCCGGCTCCGTCCGGAGCGGTGCCAGCGCGGCGAGCGGCTCGGCGACCCGCTCGGCGTCACCGAGCACGACGGTGACCGCCTTCGCCGGGGCGAGGTAGCGGGCGCCCGCCTCGGCCACGTCCTCCACGGTCGCCTTCGCCAGCCGGGCGGCGTGCTCGGCGAGGAAGTCGAGGCGCAGCCCGTTGCCGGCGTACGCGCTGGTCAGCGAGGCCAGGCCGGCCTGGGTGGACATGCCGAGCTGGAGCGTGCCGAGCGCGTACTGGCGGGCCTGCTCCAGCTCGTCCGGCTTCGGCGGCAGGGCGGCCAGGCGACCCAGCTCGTACATGGTCTCCAGCAGCGCCGGGCCGGTCACCTCGGTGGCCACCTCGGCGGCGGCGACCAGCACCGACCCGGCCACCGAGTGCTCGACCAGCGAGTGCGGCCCGTACGTGTAGCCCTTGTCCTCCCGGATGTTCTCCACCCACCGGGAGGAGAAGTAGCCGCCGAAGATCAGATTGGCCAGTTGCAGCGCGGCGTGGTCCGGGTGGGTGCGGGGCACCGCGGGCAGCGCGATCCGCAGCGAGGACTGCACCGAGCCGGGCCGGTCGACCAGCAGCAGCGGGCCGGGCTCCAGCGGAGGCGCGGGCGGCAGCTCGGCCTCGTGGCCCGCCCCGTTCCAGCCCGACAGCGCCCGCTCCGCGGCGTCCAGGGCGCGCTCCGGCTGCACGTCGCCGACCAGCACCAGCACCGCGCCGGCCGGGTGCACCCGCTCGGCGTGCAGCTTGCGCAGGGCGGGCGGCTTGACGGCGCGGACCTGGTCCGGCTCCGGGGTCTGGACCGCGTACGGGTGCCGACCGTAGATCCGCTTGAGCAGCGCGGTCCGGGCCAGGTGCGCGGGCTGGCTCTGGGCGACCTGGATCCGGTCGACCAGCCGGTCCCGCTCGGTCTCCACCCAGTCGGCCGGGTAGGCGGCCCCGGTCAGCACGTCGGCGAGGATCTCCAGCATCCGGTCCAGGCCGGTGACCAGGCCGGCGCCGGAGAGCATCAGCCGGTCGGGATCGACGCCGGCGGAGAGGCCGCCGCCGACCTTCTGCAGCTCGGCGGCGATCTCCGTGGCGCTCATCGTCGCCGTGCCGGAGAGCATGGTCTGCGCCAGCATCGCGCCCCGGGCCAGGTGGGTACGCCCGAACGGCATCCAGAGCCGCAGCTCGACCAGGGGCACCGCGGGCCGGCGTACGGCGATCACGGTGAGCCCGTTGCCGAGCGTGCGCTCGGCCTGGCCGGGCACCTTGAGCCGGCGGGTCGGGCCGAGCGGCGGCAGCGGCCGGACCCCGGTCTCCACGATTGCGCTCATCGGGCACCTCCCGCGATGACCTCGATGGACGCGCGGCGATCCGGCCGCAGGGTGGCGGCGGCCGCGCGAATCTGCTCCTCGGTCACCTCGCCGACCAGCCGGGGCAGCTCGTTGAGCAGTCCCGGCTCGCCGCGTTGCTGTTCGAGGACGGCCATCCGCAGCGCCCGGCCGAGCACCGCGTCGGTGTCCCGCAGCAGGTGGGTGGCCATCCGGGCCTGGGTACGGGCGAGCTCCCCCTCGGTCAGCCCGTCGGTGGCCAGCCGGTCCAGCTCCTCGTCGACGGTGCGCAGCACCTTGTCCACGTCCCCGCCGGGTGGCAGGTGGGACTGGAGCAGCAGGGCGGTGGGGTCGCGGACGTCGAACGGGTCGCCCATGAAGCCGAGGTAGCCGCCGACGCTGGTGACCGACCGGTCCCGCTGGACCAGCCGCTCGACCAGCCGGGAGGCGTCCCCGTCGGTGAGCACCTCGGCCAGCACCACGTACGCCAGGTAGCCGGCGAAGTCGGTGACCGGGTCGGGCACCCGCCAGGCGCTCGCCACCGCCGGCAGCGGGGCCAACTGGTCGGTGTACGAGGTCCGCCGCTCGGTGGTCAGGTCCGGCTCGGTGAAATCGGGCCGCTCCGGAGCGGGCCGGGCGGGCACGTCCCCGAAGTGCCGCTCGATCAGCGCGGTCGCCTCGGCCACGTCGATGTCGCCGCTGACCGCGAGGACCGCGTTTCCGCTGGCGTAGTAGCGGCGGAAGAAGTCGGCGGCGTCGGCGACGGTGGCGGACTCCAGGTCGTCGAAGGAGCCGTAGCCGTCGTGGGCGTTGGGGAAGGTGTCGAACATGACCGGCGGCAGGGTCAGCCAGGGGAACCCGCCGTACGGGCGGTTGAGCACGTTGACCCGGATCTCCTCCTTGACCACGTCGACCTGGTTGCGCAGGTTCTCCTCGGTCAGTCGAGGGCCGCGCATCCGATCGGCCTCCAGGAAGAGCGCCCGTTCCAGGGCGTTGCTCGGCAGGGTCTCGAAGTAGTCGGTGTAGTCCAGGTGGGTGGAGCCGTTGAAGGTGCCCCCGGCACCCTGGACGTGCCGGAAGTGGGCGAGCTTCTCCAGGTTCTCCGAGCCCTGGAACATCAGGTGCTCGAAGAGGTGGGCGAAGCCGGTGCGTCCCTCCGGCTCGGACCGGATGCCGACGTCGTACACGACCGCCACCCCGATGACCGGGGCGCTGCGGTCGGGGGTGAGCACCACCCGCAGGCCGTTGCCGAGCGTGAACCGCTCGACCGGGTACTTCGTCGCTGGAATTCTCGCTCTCCGGGTCGGCACGTGATCGACCCTAACGCGTCCGCACCGCCGGCACCCGTGGTGTGGCACGGCACTCCCGGCGACCCGCGCCCGGGTGGGCCGAGCGGCTCAGCGTACTCCACCGAACAGGTGGGAATTCCCGTGAATCACGAGGGCGCCCGGTCCCGGATGGTGGATGGGTCTTGACGCCGCTCCGTGCCTACTCCAGTCTTCCTACCAACTAAGTAGGAATACTGTGGATTGGACATCACGATGAGACGGCTCCCCTTCCGTCGGCTGGTCTCCCTCGCCACTCTCGCCGTGGTCGGCGCGGCGACCCTGGGCGGCGCGGCGGCCTGCGGCGACGACCCCGAGGCGGCCGGCGCGTCCGGTCCGGTGACGCTGCGCCTCGGCTACTTCCCGAACATCACCCACGCGCCGGCCGTCGTCGGCGTGGAGAAGGGCATCTTCGCGGAGAAGCTCGGCACCGGCGTCAAGCTCGAGACGAAGACCTTCAACGCCGGCCCGGCGGCCATCGAGGCGGTCTTCTCCGGCGCGCTCGACGCCACGTACATCGGCCCGAACCCGACCGTGAACGCCTTTTCCAAGTCGGAGGGCGAGGGGGTCCGGGTCGTCTCCGGGGCCGCCTCCGGCGGCGTCGCGCTGGTGGTCAAGCCCGAGATCACCACGGTGGAGCAGCTGCGCGGCAAGAAGATCGCCACGCCGCAGCTCGGCAACACCCAGGACGTCGCGCTGCGCTACTGGCTCAAGGAGAAGGGCCTGCGAACCACCAAGGAGGGCGGCGGCGACGTGAAGGTCGTCCCGCAGGAGAACGCGCAGACGGTGGAGACCTTCACCAGCGGCGCGATCGACGGCGCCTGGGTGCCCGAGCCGTTCGTCTCCCGCCTGGTCAACGCGGGCGGCAGGGTCCTCGTCGACGAGCGCGACCTCTGGCCGGACCGGAAGTTCGTGATCACCAACCTGCTGGTCAGCACGAAGTTCCTCAAGGCCCACCCGGACGTGGTGAAGAAGCTGGTCGAGGGGCAGGTCGCGGCGAACGAGTTCGTGAACACCCGGCCCGACGAGGCGCAGCAGGCCATCTCCGACCACATCGGCAGGATCACCGGCAAGCCGCTGGACGTGAAGCTGATCAAGCAGGCCTGGCCGACCCTGGAGTTCACCAACGACCCGATCGCCTCCTCACTGAAGACCGGTCTGGACCACGCGGTCGCCGTCGGGCTCACCCAGCCGGTCGACCTCAACGGCCTGTACGACCTGTCCTTCCTCAACGAGGTGCTCAAGGCGCAGGGCAAGCCCGGGGTCACCCAGCCGTGACGTCGACCGCGACGACCCCGCCGGACCATGCCACCCCAGCCGCAGCCGACGTCGAGCAGCCGCATCCCCGGCTTGAGCGCCAGCTTGCCGGCGACCAGGTCGTACTTGGCCCGC
>NZ_JBSGJR010000208.1:0-10458 GCF_053605645.1 Micromonospora sp. NPDC003776 | reverse complement strand
CGCGTACGAGACGGCTGGCGAGGGGCCGCCGATCGTCCTGGTCGGTGGGGCGTTCAACGACCGGGGCACGGTCCGTCCGCTGGGTGCCGCGCTGGGAGCCCGGTGCCCTGGCGGTACGCCGGTGAGCGCCACGCTGCGCCCGGCCGGCACCGGGGACCTCGACCGGATGCGCCGCTGGCGCAACCACCCGCAGGTGCGCGGGGTGAGCCTGACCCAGCACGAGATCGGTCCGGAGGAGCACCTCGCCTGGTGGGAGGCGGTCCGCACCGACCCGGACCGGCGGGTGCTCGTCCACCTGCACCAGGGCCGCCCGGCCGGCGTGGTCACCTTCACCGGCGTGACCTCGCCGGACAAGGCCCTGACCTGGGGCTTCTATCTCGACATCGACGGCCTCGAGGAGCGCGGCGAGCTGCTGCCGGCCTGGCTGGGGTTGCAGCGGGCGGCCGTCGCGCACGCCTTCGACACGCTCGGGGCCCGGACCCTCGGCGGGGAGACCCTCGCCGACAACACGCCGGTGCTGGCGCTGCACCGACGCTTCGGTTTCCGGATCGTCCGCCGTTACCAGCGGGAGATCGACGGTACGCCGCGCCAGGTGGTGTGGACGGAGATGAGCAGGGGAACATGACCAGCACAGTGAAGATCGGGCCGCACCTGGTGGGCCCCGGCGAGCCGCCGCTCGTGGTCGCCGAGATGTCCGGCAACCACAACGGCAGCCTGGACCGGGCGCTGCGGATCGTGGACGCGGTGGCGGAGAGCGGCGCGCAGGCGCTCAAGCTGCAGACGTACACCCCGGACACGATCACCATCGACCACGACGGTCCGGCCTTCCGGATCTCCGACGGCCACGACCTGTGGGGCGGGGAGAACCTCTACCAGCTCTTCCGGCGCGCGCACACCCCGTACGAGTGGCACGGGCCGATCTTCGAGCGGGCCCGCCGGCACGGGCTGACGGTGTTCTCCTCGCCGTTCGACCACAGTGCGGTGGAGCTGCTGGAGGAGCTGGGCGCGCCGGCGTACAAGATCGCCTCGTCGGAGCTGGTGGACCTGCCGCTGATCCGGCTGGTGGCGACCACCGGCAAGCCGTTGGTCATCTCCACCGGCATGGCCACCCTGGCCGAGATCGACGCCGCCGTGCGCGCGGCCCGCGAGGGCGGCGCCGACGGCGTGGTGCTGCTCGCCTGCACCGCGTCCTACCCGGCGCCGCCCCAGGACAGCAACCTGCGCCGGGTGCCGGTGCTGGCCGACGCCTTCGGCCTGCCGGTCGGGCTGAGCGACCACACGCCGGGGATCGGCGTGCCGGTGGCGTCGGTGGCGCTGGGCGCCTGCCTGATCGAGAAGCACGTCACCCTGGCCCGGGCCGACGGGGGCGTGGACTCGGACTTCTCGCTGGAGCCGGCGGAGCTGGCCGCGCTGCGGGTGGAGACCGAGCGTGCCTGGGCGGCGCTGGGCAGCGCGATCGTCGGACCCACCCCGACCGAGCGGGAGGGCCTGCGGTTCCGCCGCTCGCTGCACGTGGTCGCCGACGTCCGCGCCGGCGAGCCGGTGACCCGGGAGAACGTCCGGTCCATCCGGCCGGCCGGGGGGCTGCACCCGGACGAGCTGGACCGGGTGCTCGGCCGGACCTTCGCCCGCGACGTGCCCCGCGGCACCCCGCTGGCCTGGGACCAGATCTGACCGACGGCAACGGGGGCCCGGGAAGGCGCACCTTCCCGGGCCCTCGTCGTCGGCGGCGGTTTCGGCCGGCACACCGCTCCGGCCGGGACCGCCCGCCGGTCAGCCGTCGACGGTGACCAGGCGGACGAACTCCCGCAGCAGGTCGTGACCGTCCCACACCGGCGCGAAGGTGAGCGCGGCACCGAATGGCACGATCCGGTCCACGCCCCGGCCGCCGAGGCGACGGGCCAGCTCCACCAGTTCGTCGCGGGTGAAGCCGAAGTGGGTGAGGGTCTGGTCGCGCCGCTGCACGAACGGCACCAGCTCGGCCAGGTCGGGCACGGTGACGAAGGGAAAGGTGCCGGCGCCCAGCCAGTGCCGGGGGGTGGCCCCGACGCCGGTCAGCTCCAGGGTGGCCAGGGCGTTGCGGTGGAACGTCATCCGCCGCACTCCCCCGTCGGCGGCCAGCCCGTACGCGCCCACCCGCTTCTCCACCGCCATCGCCGCGTCGACGTCCCAGCCGCGGTCGCGGACCACCTCGTCGAGCAGCCCGATGAACTCGGCGCGCACCTGCTCGGCCGGTTCGGCCGCGCCGACCAGGAACACCGTGCGCGGCGAGGCGCAGGCCGCCTGGTCGAACCAGTACGCGTCGTTGGCGAACGCGATGGCCGCGTCCCGGCGCCGCTGCGGCGAGGCCGCCGCCCAGCCGGGCACCGACAGCACGGCGAAGGAGGACCGGTCCGGGAAGGTGAGGTCGCGGGCGGCCGGGGCGAGCGGGTGCCGCCGCAGTGTCTCCACCGCCCGGTCGCCGCCCCAGATGACGCGCAGGTCGCACGCGGCGCTCAGCCGCGCCGTCACCGCGTCGTCGTGGCCGTAGGTGACCATCAGCTGGGTCCGGGCCACCACCGGGTCGGCGTCGGCGAGGCCGGCGTTGAGCACCTCCAGCACCGCGTCGGCGGCCGCCGCGGAGCGCGGTGACACCCGGACCACGTTGGTGTTTCCGGCCAGCGCGGAGAGCGCCCACGAGTAGACGAAGATGGTGTCCACGTTGGCCGGTGGGACGTGGAACACCCGGCCCCGGGGGAAGGCGAGGGTGTCCGGCCCGAGCGCGCCGCGCAGCCGGTCGACCGCGCGCAGCAGCTCGCGGCGGCGCAGGAAGAAGCCGAGCGACCCGAGTTCCGGGTGCCGCCGGGCCAGCGCCGGGGCGAGCAGCCGGCCGGAGACGCCGGCCAGGAAGTCCACCATCCGCGGGTCGCCCACGGTCAGCGGCTCCGGGCCGTCGGTGGCCAGCAGGTCCGCCACCGGCACCGTCCCGCCGGCGGGGAAACGCATCCGGACGGTCACGCCGTACCTCCCTGATAGGTGTCGCTGCATCCGCGCGCCTCGGCCCGGGGCAGCCGGCCGAGCACGCTGAACCGCTTGCCGGGCCAGTGCCCGTCGTCGACGCCGTGCACCACGCCGAGGTCCTCGGTGAGCAGCACGTGCCCCGGGTACGAGGTGGGCAGGGTGCTCACCACCTCGATCACGCCCGGGGTGCCGACCGGCGCCTCCCGCCAGGTCACCGGATCGCGGATGATCACGTCGGCGAAGTCGGGGCAGTAGAGCGAGCCACCCTCCGGGCCCTCCAGGAAGACCGTGCCGATCTGCTCGACCATGCCGTAGAAGTTGTGGATCCGGGTCAGCCCGGTGTCCGTGCCGAGGCGGCGGCGGAACTCGGTGTTGTCGACGGCCCGGTCGGCGAGCTTCTTCCAGCCGCCGGAGTGCACCAGGATGCCCTGGGACAGGTCGAGCCCGTGCGCGCGGGCCACCTCGTAGAGGTACGTCCAGACCATGAAGGTGAACCCGAAGATCAGGAACGGCTCGCCGCCGTGCCGGTCCAGGAACGCCCGCAGCGCGTCGACGTCGGGCCGGTCGTCGGCGTCGAGCAGCCAGAGGTGGTCCCGGCCGAAGTTCACCATGCCGAGCGCCCCGGCGCCCCGGGCCGAGTAGGAGCGGCGGTCGCCCACCACGCCGGCGCGGTCCACCACCAGCATCGGCAGCCGGCGCGGCCCGAGCACGGTGGCGAGGGTCCGGGCGAGCATCCGCGACTGGGTGGCCGCCGCCTCCCGGTCCAGGTGGATGCGGCTCACCTCGCCGGTGGTGCCGCTGGAGGTGAGCACCCGGATCACCTGGTCCTCGGGGACGCTCACCAGGGTGCGGGTCTTGAACAGCCGGACCGGCAGCCAGGGCAGGTCGGCCACGGCCGCCGCGTCGTCGGTGGCGCCGAGGGCGTCCAGGATCCGGGCGTACGGCGGGCAGGCGCGCCGGTGGTGGGCCACCAGCGCGGTCAACTCGTCGCGCAGCCGCTTCTCCTTCTCGGGTTGGGTCAGTGTGAACACGTCGGTCAGCACCGCTCCTCCAGGGCTCGGTAGTCGGGCTTGCCGGTGGCGGTCAGCGGCAGGGCGTCGACGCTGCGCACCAGTACGCCGGAGGAGTGGGTGCCCAGCCCCTCGGCGACCTCGGCGCGGATCCGGGCCAGCCGGTCGTCGTCGGCGCCCTCGGCGATCACCACGAGGCGGTCGGGGCCGGCCACGGCCGCGACCGGGCCGTGGTGCCCGAGGGACCGCTCGACGTCGTCGAGGTTGACCCGGACGCCGAACACCTTGGCGATCCGCTTGATCCGGCCGGTGACGTGCAGGAAGCCGTCGTCGTCCAGGCGGCCCAGGTCGCCGGTGCGCAGCACCCCGCCCAGGTCGTCGCCGCGGGCCAGGTCGGCGGCGGTCTCCGCGTACCCCATCATCACGTTGGGGCCGCGGTAGACGATCTCGCCGGTGCGCCCGGGCTCGGTGGTCTCGCGCCCGTCTCCCGGGTCGACGGCGATCGCGCCACCGGGCACCGGCCGGCCGACCGAGCCGAGCTTCTCGGGCAGCCGGTCGGCGGCCAGCACCGTCATCCGGGCGGTGGCCTCGGTCTGCCCGTACATGACGAAGAGCCGGCCGCCCACCGCGGCCATCCGCCGGTGGAAGTCCTCCACCAGGTCGGGGTGCAGCCGCCCGCCGGCCTGGGTGAGCGTCTGCAGCCGGGGATGGCGGGCCGGATCGAAGCGGAGCCGGCGCAGCATCTCGTACTGGTAGGGCACCGCGGCCAGCGAGGTGACCCCGTGCCGGTCCACGGCGGACCAGAAGCCCCGGGCGGTGAGGGGGTTCTCCTCGACCAGCACGGTGGCCCCGGCGTGCAGGTGGCTGGTGAGCACCGACAGGCCGAAGGTGTAGTGCAGCGGGAGGCTGGTCGGGGCCACCTCGTCGCCGTCGAGGCCGAGCGCCGCCGCGATCGCCGCCGCGTTGGCCAGCACCGCCGTGCGGGACAGCCGGACCAGCTTGGGGCTGCCGGTCGAGCCGGAGGTGGTCAGCAGCAGCGCCAGGTCCGGGTGCGGGGCGGGCCCCGGCTCCCCCGCCCGGCGCTGGTACGCGCCCAGCCGCGGGTCGGTGCCCGGGCGGTAGCCGGGCAGCGGTTCGGCGCCGGCGAGCAGCACCGCCGGGCGGAACCGCTCGGCCAGGTCCGCCAGCCGGTCCGCGCCGGTACGCGGGTCGATCAGCGCGACCGGACGGCCGGCCTGCCGCGCGCCGAGGAAGCGCAGGATGCCCTCCACCGTGGTCGGCATGGCGGCCAGCACGACGCCGGGCGGTTCCCGGTCCAGCGCGGCGGCGAGGTCGGCCACCCGGTCCCGCAGCGCGGCCCCGCCGAGCGTGCCGCCACCGGCCGCGTCGACCAGGCGGGCGTCGGGATGCAGCAGGCCGGTCACGGGGTGAGCCCGCCGTCCACCCCGACCACCTGGCCGGTCACGAAGCTCGCCGCCGGGGAGAGCAGGAACGCGACCACCTCGGCGACCTCCTCCGGTTCGCCGAGCCGGCCCAGCGGGGTCGCCGCGGCCCGGGCCTTGCGGCCGTCCGCGTCCAGGTCGGCCAGCAGGTCGGTACGGATGAACCCGGGCGCCACGGCGTTGACCCGGATGCCGACCGGGCCGAGTTCCTTGGCGGCGGCCCGGGTCAGCCCCTCGACGGCGGCCTTGCTGGCGGCGTAGACCGCCTGGCCGGCGGCGCCGGCCGTGCCGACCAGCGAAGCGGTGAGCACCGCCGCCGGCCGTCGCCCGCGCCGCAGCAGCCGCGCGCCCTGTTGGAGGGTGTGCGCGGCGCCGGCCGCGTTGACCGCGAAGAGCCGGTCGATGGTCGCGTCGGCGACCGAGCCGAGCAGCCCGGCCTCGTGCACCCCGGCGTTGACGACCAGCGCGTCCAGCCGACGCCAGCGGGCGAAGACGGTCCGGGTCAGCGCGCGTACCTGTTCGGGGTCGGCGACGTCGCCGGCCACCGCCAGGTGCGGCCCGCCGGGCAGCGTCGCGGCCACCTCCTCGGCGGCGCCGAGGTCGCGGCCGTGCACCGCGACGGCGTACCCGTCGGCGGCGAGGCGACCCGCGACGGCCCGGCCGATCCCCCGGGTGGACCCGGTGACCAGCGCGCAGCGCGCGGGGGCCGGTTCAGTCGGTGAGGGCGACACCGTGCTTCTCCAGGATCTGCCGCGCACGGTCGAAGGAACTGAGGTCGATCACCTCGTCGGTGTCGAGCATGACCCCGAACTCGTCCTCGATCGCGGCGACCAGCGACATGTGCGCGAGCGAGTCCCACTTCTCGTTGCCCCGATATTCCAGATCGTCCACCGGAAATTCACCTGGCAATTCCAGGGCGTTACGGAACACGCTCCTGAGCTGTTCAAGTTCCATTGCGGATCTCCTCGCTCACCGGCTCGCACGGCCGGGTCGACGGCCGAGTGTAGCCGAGGAAAAGTCGGGCCCATCAGGACGATGACCTGCGAAAAAGTGTTTGCCCGCAGGGCGGTTGGCATTCACCCGACCAGCCACGGGTGTTCATCATCGGGCGTCGGGATGTTTACCCACCGCACCTAGCGTGCCATCCCATCCAGCAGATCCAGGAACGGAGCACCAATTGAGTGCTTTGAATGGCTCGTCCATTCTGATCACCGGCGGAACGGGCTCCTTCGGGAAGACCTTCCTCCGACACGTCCTCGCCGAGGCCGCGCCGGCCCGGGTGGTGGTGTTCTCCCGGGACGAGCTCAAGCAGTACGAGCTGCGCCAGGAACTCGGTGACGACCCGCGGCTGCGCTGGTTCATCGGTGACATCCGGGACCGGCACCGGCTCACCCGGGCGATGCACGGCGTCGACCACGTGGTGCACGCGGCCGCCCTCAAGCAGGTCGACACCGCCGAGTACAACCCCTCGGAGTTCATCGCCACCAACATCACCGGCTCGCAGCACGTCGTCGACGCGGCGATCGAGGCCGGGGTGCAGAAGGTCATCGCCCTCTCCACCGACAAGGCGTCCAGCCCGATCAACCTGTACGGCGCCACCAAGCTGGTCGGCGACAAGCTCTTCATCTCGGCCAACCACTACGCCGCGCACCACCCGACCCGCTTCGCCGTGGTCCGCTACGGCAACGTGATGGGCAGCCGCGGCTCGGTGGTGCCGCTGTTCCGCCGCCTCGCCGCCGAGGGCAAGAGCCTGCCGATCACCGACAAGCGGATGACCCGGTTCTGGATCACCCTGGACCAGGCCGTGCGGTTCGTGCTGGACTCGTTCGACCAGATGCAGGGCGGCGAGCTGTTCGTGCCGCGCATCCCCAGCATGCGCATCCTCGACCTGGTCGAGGCGGTCGCCCCGGACGCGACCACCCACGAGGTCGGCATCCGCCCGGGCGAGAAGCTGCACGAGGAGATGATCGCGCCGGACGACAGCCGCCGGACGCTGCGCGCGGCCGACCGGTTCATCGTGCAGCCGACCATCGCCACCTGGGGCTACCAGCCGCCGGCCGGCTGCGAGCCGGTCCCGGACGGGTTCGCCTACCAGTCGGACCGCAACGACCAGTGGCTCACCCCGGACCGGCTGCGGGAGATGCTGGGGATCAACGCGTGACGGCGATGCTCCCGTACGGCCGCCAGTCCATTGTGGCGGAGGACGTCGCCGCCGTCGCCGAGGTGCTGCGCGGCGACTGGCTCACCACCGGCCCGCAGGTGGCGGCGTTCGAGGACGACCTGGCCGGCTGGACCGGCGGGGTGGGCTGCGCGGTGGTCGCCAACGGCACCGCCGCGCTGCACACCGCGTACGCGGCGGCCGGGGTCGGTCCCGGCGACGAGGTGGTGGTGCCGCCGATGACCTTCGCGGCCACCGCCAGCACCGCCGTCGCCCTCGGCGCCCGGGTGGTCTTCGCCGACGTCGAGGAGGAGACCTTCACCCTCGACCCGGCGGCGGCCGCCGCGGCGGTGACCTCGCGTACCCGGGTGGTGTCGGCGGTGGACTACGCCGGCCACCCGGCCGACTACGACGTCCTGCGGTTGACCCTCGCCGGCAGCGACGCGCTGCTGCTCGCCGACGCCGCCCACTCGATCGGCGCCCGCTACCACGACCGGCCGGTCGGCTCGCTGGCCGACCTGACCACCTTCTCGTTCTTCCCGACGAAGAACCTCACCACCGCCGAGGGCGGGGCCGTCGTGGCCACCGACCCGGCGGTGCTGGAGCGGGCCCGCCGGTTCCGCAACCACGGCCTGGTCCGCGACCGGGCCGAGCAGCGCTGGCCGGACGAGGGCGGCTGGCACCAGGAGGTGCACGCCTTCGGCCTCAACTACCGCCTGCCCGACGTGCTCTGCGCGCTCGGCCGCAGCCAGCTGCGCCGGCTCGGCGACTTCCTGGCCGCCCGGGAACGCCTGGTCCGCCGCTACGACGAGGCCCTCGCCGACCTGCCCGGGGTGCTGCTGCCGGCCCGCCGCTCCTGGGCCCGGCCGGCCTGGCACCTGTACCCGATCCGGGTGCTCGACGGGCGGCGCCGCGAGGTCTACGACCGGATGCGCGCCGCGGGCGTCGGCGTGCAGGTCAACTACATCCCGGTGCACTGGCACCCCGCCTTCGCCGACCTCGGCTACCGGCGCGGGTCCTGCCCGGTCGCCGAAGCCTTCTACGCGCAGCAGCTCTCCCTGCCGCTGTACCCGGGGCTCACCGACACCGACCAGGACCGGGTGGTCGACGCCCTCACCGCCGCCCTGCGCGGGTCCCCGGCCCCGAGCGCTGCCTGAGACGGACACCGATGCATCACGCCAACCACTTCTACGGCCACGCCCACGTGCTGGCCCGGTACTGCGGGCTCGGCGACCGGCACCCGCCCCGGATCAACGGCTACCTGCAGCACGGCTGGAACATCGGCGACGGGCTGGCGCCCGGCCACCCGTACGCCGAGCGGACGCCGAGCCTGCTCTGGTCGGAACAGACCCGCCGCCGGGCCTGGGCGGTCGGACGGCGCAACGTCGTGGTCGTCGGGGCGCCGTTCACCTACCTGCTCGCGCTGCGGCCCGCGGAGCCGGAGCCGGTGGAACGGGAGGGGACCATCTGGTACCCGTTCCACGGCTGGGAGGGGCAGCACGTCAAGGGTGACCACCGGGAGCTGATCGCCCGGATCCGGGACACCGAGCCCGGCCCGGTCACGGTCTGCCTCTACTGGCACGAGTACGGCATGCGGCGGGTGCGCCGGCTCTACGAGCGCGCCGGGTTCCGGGTCATCTGCCACGGCTACCGCGGGCACTGGTGGCGGGACACCGACCCGCTCTTCCTCGACAAGCAGCTCACCGAGCTACGCCGGCACAAGCGGGTCGCCTCCAACCGGCTGACCAGCGCCATCTTCTACGGCATCGCCGCCGGCTGCGAGCCGGCTGTCTACGGCGACCCGATGGTGCTCGCCGACGAGGACCCCACCTTCGGCGGCACGGCCCGCATCCGCCGCCAGTGGCCGGAGCTGCACGGCGAGTCGGTGGACCTGCCCACCGCCGTCGAGATCGCCCGCGCCGAACTGGGCGCCGACCACCGCTGCGCCCCGGCCGAACTGCGCGAGCTGCTCGGCTGGGCGCACCTCCAGGAGAACGACGTTGACGACTGACACTGCCCACGCCCGGCGGATCACCCTGCCCGGCGGCGAGATGCTGGCCTGGTCCGACCTGCGTACCGACGGGCCGGCCGGCGGCGGCCCGCTCGCCGCGCTCGCCGCCCGCGTGGTGCCGGCCGGCGCCCGGGTGCTGCTGGCCGGGCCGCACGAGCCCGCGTTCCTCGACCGGTTGGCGCACGCCGAGGTCACCTGCCTGCTCCGCAGCCACCTGGACGGGGTGGCGCTGGCCAACCTCGCCGGTGACCGCCCGGTGCGGGTGATCGTCGGTGGGCCCACCGGGCTGCCGGCCGGGGAGACGTACGACGTGGTGATCGCGGGATCGGGGCTGGACCCGGTGGAGTCGGTCGAGGGCACCCGGCTCGGCTGGGACGGCGTGCTGGCCACCCTGGCCGGCGCGCTGCGCCCGGGCGGCACCCTGCTGCTGCGCCTGGACAACCCGGTGGGCCTGCACCGGATCGTCGACCTCTCGCCCTGGTACGCCGACCGGGACGACGCCGCGTGGACCATCGACGGGGTGCTGGACGCCGGTCACCCGGCCAACCTCGACCAGCTGCGCGGCCGGCTCACCGACGCCGGCCTCACCCCCGACGGCTGCTTCGCCGGGTACCCGCACCCGGCGGCGATGACCGCGCTGGTGGCCACCGGGGAACTCGACAGCGGCACCTCCGCCGGGCTCTTCGACGCCGTGCTGCACGGGGCCTGCGCGGGCGGGTACGCGGACCGGTCGGTGCTCCAGGACCCGGCCCGGCTGGCGGTCGACGCGCTGCACGCCGGGCTGGCTGAGCCGTCCGGCCCATCCTGCCAGCCAGGTCGGGTCAGGCCCGGCTGATC